>DATMEE010000454.1:0-6386 GCA_035557035.1 Phycisphaerae bacterium | reverse complement strand
ATCCATGGTCACCGTTCAAATACGCCGCGCAGTTTTGAAATGTAGAAGCGGCGCCAACGTTGAACCCGTACACGCTATTGTCGCGTGAGTTGCAGTTTAGCAAAGTGGACGAAGACCCGAGGAAGAAGCCAGAATCAGAGTTTGCTTCCGTCGTACAATTTTGAAGGACGCAACCTGTCTCTGTTTCAAATCCGTAGTCTGACCCCTTTGAAGAACAATTCGTCACGACATTTCCATTACCCATCTCGAACGCTCCGCCGAGACTTGTTTGACAGTTTTCCACAGTATTATTATTTTGCAGATCAAAACCCGCAGTCGAGGCAAAATAGACGACGCATGTTGTAAACGAATGGCCGATATCGCTTGATCCGGACACTGTCGTTGCGAACCCAGTGCCGCAGAGCGCGGCTCCGCACTCGATAGCTTGGCCACTCTCACCCTGAAACTCGAAAGCGATACCGTCAGTATCGTACACCAAGCAGCGTAGCATCGAGCCATTCCTGCCTACTGCCATGCCGCCAGTAGCAGCGTCTGTCACTCGTACATCCGAAACGACACAGTTTTCACCGTCGAGCTTTATCCCGTCACCATCCCAGTTCCAGATTACGCCGTTGCGAATCACGATGTCCGTGGCCGTCGAACCTGCAGAAATACCTGTTCCCGTTCCGCCCGCCAGTGTTTTTCCATTCAAGTCGAGCGTCACCCGGTCCGCCGTGATTGTGATTCCAGAGGTAGCTGAGCCCGCAGTGCCAGTCAAATAGTAGGAACCCGAGGATGAAATCGTATAGGGAATTGTCGTTATCCCGGTCCAGCCGTCTTGGGGATATTGGGCAACCGAATTACGGTTTAATCCCATCGCGACCAGCGCGGTCAACAAAAAGAGAAAGAGCGGGTTGTTGCCGGAATGCTTCTGTTTCATAGTTGAGCTCCCTTTCAGATAGCCAAACGACGCACTTTCCGCCCATTTTCTTGGCAAGCCAACTTCGGTGTCAAGTGGTATTATGAGCAGCAGAACGGTGCTTGCATTCGCAGGCACCTTTCCTAGAACAATAATGATCGATGCCGGCAACATGGAAAACGCCAACACGAAGGTTCCCAGCGGATCGCGGCTCCTTCAAGTCGTCGATAGCCTCGACCGGCTTCTTGCCGGGCCTGCTCCGACCGGCACCGGGCCGCCCGCGGCGTCGCTCCGGGAGTGGGTCAACGCCATACTCGCTAGCGGCGCCTGGCCTTGCGCCGAGCCGGAGGAGGTGCGCCGCCTCTATGGCCGGAACGTGATTAAATGCCACATTCGCGACCTCCTCGCTGCATGGCGCCACAGGCCGCCGGGCCAGAAATTGAGCGATGAGACCGTGCGGCAGATTCACGAAATCGCTAGCACGCTCGGCGCCATTGGAGCCCTCCTCGCATTGAATGCCCCCACGTCAGCGGATGACCCTTCTTCGCCGCGATATCCGATTGACCATCGTGCCAAGCGAGCGGCTCTCCTACGGTTGCTGCACGGATGGAGGCCCGAGAAGAAAGTGAGTGTGATCCCGCCGTTGAGCGCCCTCTTGCTCGACACCCGCCAATGCGCCCTTTCCATGGTCGCAACGAAAGTCTTTTATAATGAAATGCTCGCCTGCATCCTCGATGATGCCCGCGATCCCAAAAAAATCCCGGCTTTGCTGGGCCGTTACCTCGTCGAACCGGCTATCGTCGCACACGACGCCTGGGTCGGATTTCGCATTCGTTTTCACTCAAAAGATGCAACCCTCAAGGACGCCCTCAGCGGGTTTCTTCGCCGCCGGCGTGACAACGGCGCCGTCCGACGCGATTTCTGGGCGTTGCGCGGAATCAACCTCGCCGCCCACCCCGGCGAAACCATCGGCATCATCGGCCGCAACGGATCCGGAAAAACCACGTTCCTCAAAGCCCTTGCCGGCATCCTCGCCCCCGATCGCGGCGTCATCCGCGTCGAGGGCAAAGTTGGCTGTCTCCTCAGTTTTGGAGTCGGCTTCAACGCTCACCTCAGCGGCCGGGAGAATGTATTCCTGAACGGCTCGATCCTCGGCATGCCCCAGCGCGACATCGCGAAGAGACTGGACCAGATCATCGCATTCAGCGAGCTGGGCGAATTCATCGACGCCCCGGTTCGCACTTACTCCGCAGGCATGCGCGGGCGACTCGGCTTCTCCATCGCCATTCACATAGACCCGGACATCCTGATCCTCGATGAAGTACTGACCGTCGGCGACGACCACTTCCAGAAAAAAGCCGGCTCGATTCTCGACCGCTTCCGCGAATCCAACAAAACCGTCGTCATCGCCAGCCACAGCATGAGCCTGATTCGCCGCGTCGCCACCCGTGCCATCTGGCTTGAAAAAGGCGAAATCCGCATGGCCGGCGACCCCACCGACGTCACCCGCGCCTACGTCGCCGATTCCCGCGAACAGCGCGAAGCATCCAACTCCGTTTGGCCGCGGCCCGACAAGGCTCCGGCGACGGCGATGCAATCTCCGATCCACGATCCCGAAACTTTCCGCGACTAACCTTTACCCTCCCACCGCGTCGACCTACCATCCTCTCGCGGTCCCGATGGCCGACTCTCGCGGAATTCTGCAAATCGAGGTAGTCCAATGCTCAAACATCGTTCAGCCCCGCCATACGCCTTCTTTGTTCCCATCCTCTGCTTAATTATTTCAACAGGGACCTTTCCCGCGCGACCCTGCCTCGCCGACGAACCCCAGCGCATCGCCGTTTCCTATCTGCTCGCCCCGGCCAGACCCCTGCCCGAGCAGATTAAGACTGTCGCCGTCACCGACTCCGGCGTCGAAAGCGACGAGGAGCGCCGCGACGCCCGCGAGCGCAAGTGGCAGAACATCGCCGCTGACATGATCGAGGCACTCGTCCAGAGCGGCGCCAATGAGGGCGTCCCCGGCGCCCTGCGCGTCGTCGACCGCCGCGCTACCCGCGACATCCTCGCCGAAAAGGACATGCAGCTCGTCGGCATCGTCGAAGGCCGCGATGCCGCCGAAGCCGGCAAACTGCTGGCCGTCGACGCCCTCGTCATGAGCCGCATCAAGATCAGCATCGACTACCGCCGCTCGCAAAAGAAAACCATCGACTGGATCGGCATCCTCGGCGGCGGCGGTCCGCCACCCCCGCGGCACCATCGACCCCGCTACCGCCGTCATCCCGGCGACCCGCGCCATCCCGGGGATCCGCGCGGCGGCTATTACAACCCCTATCGCGGCCGCCCACGGCACTACCACGAAGGTCCGGGCATGGGCCAACGCACCATCGAGGAAATCAGCCGCGACCTCACCGTGCAGTGCTCCTTCAGCCTCATCGACGCGAACACCGGCGAGGCCATCATCTGCCACGCCCCGCCGATTTACCGCAAGCGCGACAAAACCGAGCCGAATTTCCTTTTCGGCGGCAGCGTCGATCCGGCCGACCTCGACCCGGTCGATCACTTCATCGGTGAACTGGTCGAGCAGGCCAGCCGCGAATTCGTCGCCATGATCGCCCCGGTGCAGGCCACCTTCGTCTATCCCGTGGAGCTGAATCGCAAGGAAGTCGAGCCGGCCGTCCGCATGATGCGCGCCGATGAATACGTCCGCGCGATCCGCATCCTAGACGAAGCCTTTCGCGACGAGCCGAAGCGCACGGATTATCTCTTCGCCATCGGCCTCATCCACGAAATCACCGGCGAGCGCCAAATGGCGCTAGACGTCTATCGCGACCTCGTCTCACTCCGCAAAGTGGACGAAGACCGCCTCGACACCTATCTCTCGGCGAAGGAGCGCCTCACCGCCCACATGCCCCGCATCATCCCCGGCCCCCCGGGCCAACCCAACGGCGGCCTCGTGACCAACGACCGTCACGACCCCGGGAACGATTTCCGCGTCGGAGAAAATGGACGGCGCGAGCGCGATGATGATGACGACGATGATGATGATTGACCAATTAAGGTCGCGTTCACACGCCCGCCTGTTTAGCCCCGCCCCAACGGGGACGGGAGAGCGCGAACGACGCATCGCACAAGATCGTCAATCTCGTCCTCCGCAATCGTGCGAAGATCGAAGTTCACGTTGCCCCGGCTAACCCGCGCCAAAACCGGCGGATTCCCCTTTCGCAGCGCCTCTGAAATCTCGGCGGCACCACCGCTCTGCGGCTTCCATCGCACCGTCGCCGTCGGCAACGGCCACGCCGGCAGCGACCCACCCCCCGCAAAGCTCTCGTCCGCCTGCACGCTGAACGACTCGCCGGGCGCCGCCTCCCTGAGCAACGATGCCAGAAAATCGGCACGCCTAATCAACGACTCCACACTCTCACCCAGTTGCGCCAACAACGGAATCTCCCGCCGCGCCCGATCCGGCTCGTGATAAAGCTCCAGCACCGCTTCCAGCGCCGCCATCGTCAGCTTCCCCACGCGCAGCGCCCGCGCCATCGGATCGCTCCGGAGTCGCTCGATGATCTTGCGCTTGCCCAGCAGAATCCCCGCCTGCGGCCCACCCAGCAATTTGTCCCCGCTGAAGCAAATCAAATCGGCCCCGGCACGCAAACTCCCCACCACCGTCGGCTCGTTCGCGGCGGTCCACAGCGCGTTCTCCAGCAGCGCCCCGCTCCCAAGATCATCCAGCAGCGGCACCCGTTGCTCCCGCGCCAATTGCGCCAGCTCCGCGACGGCCGGCGTCTGCGCAAAGCCCACGACCCGATAGTTGCTCGTGTGAACGTGCATGATCAGCCCGGTCCGCTCCCCGATCGCCCGCGCATAGTCCCGCAGATGCGTCTTGTTCGTCGTGCCCACCTCGCGCAGCACCGCCCCGCCCGCCGCCATCACCTCCGGCAGCCGGTACGAGCCCCCGATCTCGATAAGCTGCCCGCGCGAAACAATCACTTCTCGACCGCCGGCCAACGCGCGCAGTGCCAGCATCGTGG
Source organism: Phycisphaerae bacterium (assembly GCA_035557035.1). Lineage (GTDB taxonomy): Bacteria > Planctomycetota > Phycisphaerae > UBA1845 > UTPLA1 > JADJRI01. The sequence continues at coordinate 1,460 of DATMEE010000454.1, read as the reverse complement.
CGGCCGCGTTGTTGTTGACCACCAGCGCCGCCGGCGCTCCGGTCAACTCGCCCAGCAATTGCTCGACGTACCCGCCCCGCACCCCCCGCTCGCCCGACTCCATGTCGATCTCAAGATTGCAATACCCGCCCGCGACCTGCGAAATCCGCTCAATCGCCGCCTGCGGCAGAACGCTGCGCCCCAGACCCGTGTGCAGCACGATCCCCGTCGCATTGATCGCCCTGACCAGCCGCCCTCCGCCGCGCTTTCGCAGCCGCTCTTCGGCAACGCGAAGCAATGCCGCAACGTCGCAAGCCGCCGCCTCCGCCTTGCCGCGCGTGACGCGCCGGCGCAAATCGGCCAACACATCGCGAAGCCCCTGCGTCAACACGGCGCGTGGGTGCCGCGCCAACGGCTCTCTACGCGACGCGGCCCCCAGCAGCACCGTCATCGAGGGAATGGCCGACAGCAACGTAGTCCCCACCTTCGATGCACGATTCGACCCAGACGCTGTTCCGCGCGCGCCAGCCGCCTTACGCACGAGCCGCGAAGCCGCCTCGACCGGCCGCCGACGCTTGTTCTGTTTCTCATTCCGCGTCATCGGCCCGGCTCCATCAGAATGCGCTCGTCGCCCACGCGCTTCGTCAATCGAACACGATCCAGATGCTCCAACAGCGGCTGCACCACCCGGCGTGACAGGTTCAGTTTATCCCGCACCTCGGCCAGCTTGAACCGCCTTCCCCCCACTCCCAGCGCCCGGATCGCCCGTTCAAATTCCGTGAGCGACTCGCGTGAAATGTACGCCCCCGGAGCGAAGGCGACGAGGCGAGAATCCGTCTTCGCCGAATCCTCCAGGGTTTTCGCCCGCGACTTCGACAGCAAGGCCACCGACTTCAGACTATTCCACACTGGCGGATCGAACCCCGCCCGAGTGATCTCCTCAACGATACATGCCATCGCATCGGCATCTTCAACCGACATCGCCGGCCGAAAATCCGCATGAGCAACGTACGGCCCCCGAACCACCACCGCGCCCCGCGATTCCAGCCGAGCACAAATCTCCTTGCCGAACCCAGCACCCGTCCGGGCGTCAATCCACCCCACAAATCGATCCCTCGAAATCCCCGGCTCCACTGGCTTCGAGCCATGATGCCGATTCAAATACGCCATCGCCCGATCTTCCATCGCCCTCAACGCATCGACGTGAACCATCCCAGCTCCGACCGAAATCATCCGTCCGCTCTTCTCCATATCCCGGCGAAGCGTCTCCACCATCGCCGGTTCAATCCCTATCTCGCAGGCCAGCCGCAAGTTCGCCCGCGCCTCAAATCCCGCCCGGCGCAACGCTCCTTCCAAACGCTCGCGAGAATCCTCCGACGCCGCGTGCCGCATCGACGCAACGACTTCCGCATCCTTCAGCCGCATCCGCCGCGATACCGGCCGCACAACCTCGCCACCCCCCACCGTCCACTGCGCCGTTT
>DATMEE010000453.1:0-6903 GCA_035557035.1 Phycisphaerae bacterium | reverse complement strand
CGGAAGAATCATCATGGTCATGCCGTCCCACTGCAATCGCTTCTGGATGGCGAACGCCGTCTGGTTGTGAAGCAGACGCTGATACCAGCGTTCGCGGGCGAAGATGACCTGCCCGGTGAAAAAGACGCACTTCGAGTATTCGCGGCTGATTTCGAGGCACAAGGCCTCGGCCTCGCTGACCACTTCCGTGCCGATCGACATCTTCGAAGTCGCGGCGAAGCCGAGCCGCCGCGCCAGGGTGACATATTTGTCGAGCATCACCTGAACGGTGGTCCTCAGGGCGTCGATCGCGTCGTCACCCTTGAAGCCGCCCGAATCGATGACCCCCACGCTCACGAACACCAGGTTCTTGAAATATCCGCTGAAGGCGCGCTGGATGTGCAGAATCGTGTGGATGCCCAGTCCGCTGTATGAGGTGACCAGCACCACGCCCGTCGGCTTGGCCGGGTCGATCGTGGATGGCGTAACGAGCGGAACCGGCGCAATTCGTTCGATCGCCTCAAGGTCTTTGTTTAGCTTAAGAAAGCCTCGGGTCAATTTATCATAATGCAGCCGGATCAGCGCGCAGATCGCGATGAAGGCGCCGGTGACGATCAACGTCACCCACCCCCCCTCCAGAAACTTCTCAAAAATCGTTACGACTAAAATGGTCAGACACATCGTCAGGCCAACGATATGAATCGAGATTTTCTTCTTCCAGTCGTTGTTCCCGCGCCGGCCGGAGAAGTACATCCAGCACATCGCCGATTCCGTCATCGAAAAAGTGATAAACACATTGATGCTGTACATCACCACGATCTGTCGGACATCGCCGCCGGTGTAAATGAGCGCCGCCAGTGCGGCGAAACCCATCAGCAGGATGCCGTTTTGCGTGGTCAGCCGATCCGACAGCGCCGCGAACCGGCGCGGTACCCAGCCGTCCAGGGCCATGTTTCCAAGCACGCGGGGTCCATCGACGAATCCCGCCTGGGCCGCGACAACCAGCAGGGCGCCCTCGCAAAACAACGTGAGCACCACAAAGGCGCTTCCGAGCGGCACCACGGTGATGAATTTTTCCGCCAGCACGGCATTCATCGTCTTTCCGGGCGCGGCGGCGACATCCCAGAGCAGATAGCACAACAGCAATCCCGAAGCCGTGAACGCCAGGGATGCAGCCATGTAAAGCATGGTGCGCTTTCCGGTGCGCACGCGGGGCTCGCGCATGATGGCAAGTCCATTTGAGACCGCTTCGATGCCGGTGTAGGTGCCCCCGCCCAATGAATAGGCGTGAATAAAGACGAGCAGCATTCCCCCCAGGCCAAGCGTCGTGATGCCGTCACCAAAGCTCCGCCGGGCCGCAACGAGAGTGCCGGGCAGTTCGGGAGCATGAACGACGAGGCCGCCGGCGATGAGAATGAAGTGTGTCGCGACGAAGAGCAGAAAGATCGGTGTAAGCACGATGACGGATTCGCGCACACCGCGGAAATTCAGAATCATCATCCCGACGATCAACACAAACTCGGCCGGAAGTTTCCAGCCATGCCAGTCCAACGGCATGAAACTGAAAAGCGCATCGCCCGCGGCGGCAATCGAGATGGTGATTGTCAGCACATAGTCGACCAGCAGCGCCGAACCCGAGACCAACCCGGCGCGCCTGCCCAATAGCTTGGTCGCCACGACATAACCCCCGCCTCCGTGCGGAAAGTGCTCGATCACCCGGCTGTAGGCGATGGAGATGATGCAGACGGTCGCCGCCATGACCACGGCGAGCGCGAGCGCGAGGTATGTGTGCTGCCCGAGGGTCTTGAATGCCTCTTCTGGTCCGTAGCAGGAGGAGGAGAGGCCGTCGGCCCCCAGTCCCACCCACGCCAGGAAGGGAATCAGCGAGAGATGATGAAAAATGGAGCGGTCATTCAGATCGCGCGGCCGCCCGATCAGCCACCGGCGCATCCGTGTCATCGTTCCGGCATCATCGGGCAGCGTTTCAGGACTCTGTTTGTCGAGTGGTTCCGGCGCGGAAGCAGACATGATTTCCTCGAAGCCGCGGACGAGAGGTCTCACCGCCCGGGCTTCGGGACGATTTCCTCTTCGACGCCTACGAGGTTAGCTGACGGGCTTGGGCCGAAGACTGCCCCGCGCCTTTCGGCGCTGCGCCCCAACGACTTGGGTCCCCCGTTCCCGCGACTAACGCGGGATTCGGCGAAAGCTGGCTATAAGATCGGGGATTCTATTACCACGCACTTGGCAATGCCAGATGCGAATTTGACCTTGGCGAAACAAATCATAAATGCCTAATTCCCTGACGATTACAGTTGCCCTAAGACGACCGAACCCGAACCGGAAGAATCATCATGGTCATGCCGTCCCACTGCAATCGCTTCTGGATGGCGAACGCAGTCTGGTTGTGAAGCAGACGCTGATACCAGCGTTCGCGGGCGAAGATGACCTGCCCGGTGAAGAAGACGCACTTCGAGTATTCCCGGCTGATTTGCAGACACAACTCTTCCGCTTCGCTTACGACTTCGGTCCCGATCGACATCCTGGATACGGACGCGAAGCCTAGGCGGCCGGCGAGAGTGACATACTTATCGAGCATCTCCTGCACGTTTTTTGCCAGCGCCTCCACAGCGTCCGCGCCCTTGAAGGCGCCGGAGTCGATCACGCCTACACTGACGAAGACCAGATTCTTGAAATAACCGCTGAAGGCCCGCTGGATATGCAGAATCGTGTGAATCCCCAAGCCGCTGTAGGAAGTAACCAGCACGACCGCCGTCGGCTTCGACGGATCTATCACGGGAGGCGTTGCGGGTTGAGCCGGGGCAAGGCGCTCGATAACCGCCAGGTCTTCATTCAGTTTCATGAAACCGCGGGTTAATTTGTCATAATGGCGCCGGATCACAATGCACAAAATGACGAACCCGCCCGTCACGGCAATCGTCATCCATCCGCCGTGCTGGAACTTTTCGTACACCGTGATGACGAGGATCGTTGCGCAGAGCAGGAAGCCTGTTCCGAACAGCGCGAGCCGCTTCTGGCGCAGAGGATGCTTGGAGCGCACGCGCCACCACCATAGCAGCATTCCAAACATCGAAATCGAGAATGTCGCGAAGACATTGATGCTGTACATCACGACCAGTGCCGAAACGCTGCCGCGGGTATAGAGCAAGGCCGCGAGCGAAGCGCCGCCCATGAGCAGAATCCCGTTTTGAGTGGTTAGTCGATCAGAAAGCGAACCGAAACGCCGCGGCACCCACGAGTCAATCGCCATGTCGGACAAGACGCGCGGACCGCCGAGAAACCCGGCCAGCGCCGCAACGACGAGAAGCAGCGCTTCCGACAGCAGGGTGATGACGACAAAAGTCGATCCAAAAGGTCGGCCCTCGGCCATTTTTTCAGCCAGCACCGCGTTCAGCGTCTTGAAGTCAACCTTGTGTACATCCCAGAGAAGGTAGCAGAGTAAGAGCCCCCCCGCGGTAAGCGCGAGTGAGATGGCCATATAGACCATCGTGCGTTTGGCGGTCTGCACCCGCGGCTCGCGCATGATCGGCAGCGCCTGGGAAACGGCCTCGATGCCGGTGTACGTGCCGCCACCGAGTGAGTAGGCATGGATGAAGAGCAGAAACATGCCGCTCAGTCCCATGGCAGAAAGGCCTTGCTTGAATCCCGAACCGACGTTGGAGGCGACCTCGGGAATATCGCCGGCGTGCAAGAGTACGCCGCCGCCGATGAGAATCGCGTGCGTGAGCAAAAAGACGATGAAGATCGGCGTCAGCACCAGGACCGATTCTTTGACGCCGCGAATGTTGAGCAAGGTGAGAACGATGATGAATGCGACCTCAACGGAGAGCTTCCAGCCGTACAACTCCTCGGGCAACATGCTGAAGATCGTCGCGCCGGCGGCGGCGATGGAGACGGTGATTGTGAGTACGTAATCGATGAGCAGGGCACAGCCGCTGATGACGCCGATTTTGTCGCCGAGCAGTTTGGTCGCGACGACATATCCGCCGCCGCCGTGGGGAAACTGCTCGATGATCTTGCTGTAAGCCCCGGAGATAATGAAAACGGTGAACATCGTGGCCAGCGCCAGCGCGACAGCCAGATAAGTATTTTGACCGAGGGCATGAAAGGCCTCTTCGGGACCATAGGCGGATGAAGAGAGCCCATCGGCGCCCAGACCCACCCACGCCAGAAATGGAATGAGTGAGAGATGATGAAAAATTCGGCGATCGCGCAAGTCGCGCGGCTTTCCGATGAGCCAGCGCCGCACGCGCTTCATCGTGATGTCGTCGGAGTCTTCAGGCGGAAGGTTATTCGGATCGACCGGATCGGGAAGAATCGACATGCCTTAAACCAATTCAACTCGAGCTGCCGGCCTTCACGTCACAGGGAGTAAAGTGTAGTCGGACGTGGGAGGCGGACAAGAAACGCCGAGAAAGCGGTGGCCAGCGGGCTTTTACAAGCCGGCGCCCACGGGAACGGACGGCGCTTTCGCCGCCGGGGCGGCGCCCGCGTCGGCCTGAAACTCCGTTTTCCAGATGCGCATGATTTCTTCCGCGCCTTTCAGTCCGTAGGTTCGTGGTCTCGGCGGAATCAGCGAAGTATCGACGTCTTCGTACGACAGCATCGGGCCGTCGGTCGTGTGTATCGCCACGGTGGTCTTGAGCCACTGATCGTTGCGTCGCTTGAAGTCGTCGCACCAGCGGCGGGCCTGAGTGGTCATGTTCTCCTTGGAACCCGGATCAAGCCCCTGGATGTCGAAGTCCGGCTTGTAGTGCGCGCCGCGGCACTCGTCGCGCTGCAGAGCGCCCATCGCGATGACCTTTGCGAGGACCAGCATGTCGCCCAAGGCTCGGGTGAACGAGAGGTTCTGGTTGGTCCACTTTCCCGTGTCCGCAAGAGGGGCGTGCTGATAGCGCTGCGACAATTCGTCGATCTTTCCGAGCGTTTGCTTGATCTTGTCGTTGTAGCGGACGACGGTGCAGTTGGCGGTCATGGACTTGCCGAGTTCGTCGTGCAATTTGTACGCGTTCTCGTTGCCCGAGCGCGCCGCCAGCCGGTCCATATGGTCCTTGTGCTTTTTCACGCCGCGATCAAAAACCGATGCCGGCAGGTCGGCAGCAGATTGCTTCAGTGACTTGAAATAGTTTTCCAGCGTCGGCCCCATGATCAGCCCGGCGAAAATGCACGACAGGAGCGAGTTGGCCCCGAGGCGATTCGCCCCGTGATACTGGTAGTCCGCTTCTCCGATGGCGTACAGCCCCGGGACGTTAGTCATCTGGTTCTTCGGCGAGCCGAGCTTCAGGCCGCCGGTTTTCGCGTCCTTCTCGTAGTCCACCCAGATGCCGCCCATCGAATAATGCACGGCCGGAAAAATCTTCATGGGTGCCACGCGCGGGTCAGCCCCGGCGAACTTCTCGTAAATCGCGAGAATTCCTTCGAGCTTGTGATGCGCCTCTGGCGGCAAGTGCGTCAGATCGAGGTAAACGCAGAAGTCGTCTTTCTCGACGCTCAGCCCAAGATTCGCGCAGACGTCAAAAATCTCGCGCGTGGCGATGTCGCGCGGCACGAGATTGCCGTAGGTGGGATACCGCTCTTCCAGAAAGTAGTATCGCTCCTTTTCCGGAATGGACCGCGGGTCGCGCTTGTCCTGCGGCGTTCGCGGCACCCAGACGCGCCCGCCCTCGCCGCGGGCGCTTTCGCTCATCAGCCGCAGCTTGTCCTGCCCGGGGATGGCCGTCGGGTGCACCTGGATGAACTCGCCGTTGGCATACTTCGCGCCTTCCTGATAGACGCGCGAGTTGGCGCCGCCGGTGCAGATCATCGACATGGTGCTCTTGCCGAAGATCAGCCCGCAGCCGCCGGTCGCCATGACGACCGCGTCGGCCTTGAGGGCGCGAATCTCCATTGAGAACATGTCTTGAATGACACACCCACGGCACACGCCGCCGTCGTCGACGATGGTGCCGAGAAATTCCCACCATTCGTACAGCTTGACGGCGCCTTCCGATTCCCATCGGCGAACCTGCTCATCGAGGGAGTAGAGCAGTTGCTGGCCCGTCGTCGCCCCGGCGAAGGCCGTGCGCTTGTAGAGGGTGCCGCCGAAGCGGCGGCGGTCGATGTGACCTTCCGGCGTGCGATTAAACGGCACGCCCAGGCGGTCGAGCAGGTCGATGACCCGCGGTCCCCAGTCCGTCATCTCTTTCACCGGCGGCTGATGATTGAGGAAGTCGCCGCCGTAGACCGTGTCGTCGAAGTGTAGATGTTCGCTGTCGCCCTGGGCCCGCGTCGTTGCGTTGACGCTGTTGATGCCGCCCTGGGCGCAGACGCTGTGCGATCGCTTCACCGGCGTCATGCTCACGACGTCGACGCCGATGCCGAGCTCCGCCAGCTTCATCGCACCGGCCAGCCCCGCCAGTCCGCCCCCGATCATTGCAACGCGTTGTTTTGCCATGGTGCTCCAGTTGTCACTCGCTTCGTGGTTGTTGATTCAAGTGCTGGCGGAGTCTTTCAATCAATTTTGGAAGCTCGATAGTCGCCACTTCCCAGACAATATCGTAATCGATATCCAGATAGTCATGAACGATTCGATGTCGCATGCCGATGATGTCTCGCCACGGAATTTCGGTGTGAGATGTGCGAAACGACTCGCTCACACGTCAGGCAGACTCTCCAATGTTCTGTATGAAATGCGCGACCACAATTCGCAGATCTTCTTCTGCATCGAAGTCTGGACGTTGCTTGCCGACAAGTCGAAGCCGAATCTTCTCGCCGAGGTCAAGGATGTGGCCAATGTAAACGCCATCATCCTTCTTCATAAAGCACCTGCGCGGAATTCAGTATTCTGTCTCTCAATCGGTGGTTCAAGTACTTAGAACGTGTGTTAAAAGCCTCTTTGATTTGCCGATATCGTTCATATGGACAGGA
>DATMEE010000452.1:0-4770 GCA_035557035.1 Phycisphaerae bacterium | reverse complement strand
AGATGCTCGAGCACCTGGGGCAGGTTCTGGAATCGATCTAAAATATCTCGAAATCGCTAGAGTGGACTCCTAGAATCGTCGCGCTCCAGCGCTTTCCGACCAGAGCAGCGGGCGACCATTCTCACGAGGAGCAAAACGATGTCGATGACTCGCTTTGTGCCGTTGCGTCGTGATTTCATTGTTCAAACCCTCATCCCACGTACTCTATTCGGACTCGCCTTCATATTCGCCGTTCAGCCGCTGCCCCTCGCGGCGCAGACGCTCAATTCCTGCGTCGCCATCGATACCATCATCGACTCGGACCTTTCCATGCCCACCGGAATGGCGTTTCTGGGCGAGGGCGATTTCTTCGTCATCGAAAAAGTCACGGGACAGGTCAAGCGGGTGACGAACGGCGCCGTCGTGGCGACGGTCCTCGATCTGCCAGTGAATGGCGGGAGCGAGCGAGGCCTGCTGGGCATCACCCTGCATCCGAACTTTGCCAACAATAACTTCGTCTATCTTTATTATTCGCGCGCGGAAGCGGACAACGGCGCCTGGCTCGACAATCGCGTCTCCCGCTTCACCTGGAACGGGACGAATCTCATCGACGAAACACTCATCGTTTCGTTTCCGATGGATCCCAACCAGAACAACGGCTCCAACCATGACGGCGGCATCATTCTCTTCGGTCCCGACGGCAAACTTTATGGCATCACCGGCGACCTGAATCGGAGCCGATTGGAACAGAATGTCACTTCGACCGCTGTCGCGGGCGTCGGAGGCGTGTTTCGCCTCAATGACGACGGCACGATTCCGGCGGATAATCCATTCATCGATCACGCGGAGCCGGTCATCAAGCATCTCTATGCCTATGGCGTGCGCAACAGTTTCGGCATGACGTTCGATCCGGTGACGGACAATCTTTGGGATACCGAGAATGGGCCGAACTTCTACGACGAAGTGAATCTCGTTCCGGAGGGCTTCAACAGCGGCTGGTCGAAGATCATGGGTCCCGATGCGCGCGATTCGCAGGACGTGGACGATCTCATTCATCTCACGAACTCCGTCTATTCGGATCCGAAGCTGAGCTTTCTGGCGCCGGTTGCCGTGACCGCGATTCTCTTTATCGAGGACAGCCTCATGCCGGCGTCGTGGCAGGGCACGCTCGTGCTGGGCGATGCCAACAACGGCAATTTCTACCGCTTCAATCTCAACGAGGACCGCGACGCCCTGATTCTGCCGCCTGGCGTGAGTGAGGACCTTGTGGCCGACACGACGACGGAGCGAAATTCGCTGCGGCTCGGCAATGGGTTTGGTCCGACGACGGACCTGAAGATCGGTCCGGACGGATACTTGTATCAACTGAGCCTGGGTGGCGACGTGCGGCGCATACGGCCGGTCGATACGACGCTGGGTGATATGAACTGCGACACCGTTATCAACCTGAGCGATGTCGATCCATTTGTGCTCGCCTTGACCAATTCGACGGCCTATCTTTCGGCTTTTCCCGGCTGCCTGATCTGCAACGCCAACTTCAACGACAACGATGGCCCCGACGGGGGGGACATCGCGGGATTTGTTGCACTATTACTGGGGCCGTAGGATTCCTAATCGCCCAGGATATACGGATGGCGTCGGTGGATTCTCCTGTGCCCGTACCCTAAATATTTCCAAACTTTTACTTGAATCGCATTCGAGGTTTGCTTAAGCTCGTCGCGCGATGCACGCCCTGACGCCAACTAAGTCTGTTTCCAAACCCCCGGCTGCCGGTTCGAACGACGCAGTGCTTCGGACCGTCCAGCACTATTGGGGATACGACACCCTGCGGCCGCTGCAAGCCGAGGCGATTCAGGCCGGCCTCTCGCAGCGCGACTCGCTGGTGGTCATGCCGACCGGCGGAGGGAAGTCGCTGTGCTACCAAGTGCCGCCGGCCATTGCCGAGCGAACTGACATCGTCGTGTCACCGCTGATCTCGCTGATGAAGGACCAGGTCGACGGACTGCGCGAATGCGGGTACCCGGCTGTGGCGCTGCACGGCGGAATGTCGCAGGAAGACCGGCGGGCGGCCTTTCGCGAGACCATGCAGGGGAAGTACCGGCTGCTGTTCGTCGCCCCTGAGCGGCTGATGACCGATTCCTTTCTCAGCTCGATCGAGAACCTGGACGTTCGCTCGTTCGCCATCGACGAGGCCCATTGCATCAGCCATTGGGGTCACGATTTCCGGCCGGAATATCGCATGTTGGCCGAGCTGAAGCGGCGATTTCCGGCCGCGAGCCTTCATGCATTCACAGCGACGGCGACTGAGCGGGTGCGGCGGGACATTGTGACTCAACTAGGCCTCCGCGATCCGGCGATTCTGGTCGGCGATTTTGACCGGCCGAACCTCACCTATCGCGTGATTCAGCGCGAGGACGTTTACGGCCAGACGCTGGAGGTCATTAAGCGGCACGAGAACGAGGCGGTGATCGCCTATTGCATCTCGCGCAAGGACACCGAGGCGATGGCGGGGTACCTGCGGTCGAAGAAGGTCAAGGCGGTTTTCTATCACGCCGGCATGTCGCCGGACGAGCGGCGGCACGCGCAGGACTCCTTCGCCAACGAAGAGATCGACGTGGTGGTCGCCACCGTGGCGTTTGGCATGGGCATCGACCGCAGCAACGTGCGCTGCGTCGTTCACGCTGCCATGCCCAAGTCCATCGAGCACTACCAGCAGGAGACCGGCCGCGCGGGGCGCGACGGGCTGGACGCCGAGTGCGTGATGTTCTATTCGCCGGGCGACGTGACCAAGTGGGAGTACATGCTGTCGAGCGACGGGTCGGAGGCCGGCGAGCAGAATAAGGCGGCTCAGATCGAGTTGCTCCATCATTTGCAGGCCTATTGCCAGCCGTTCGATTGCCGGCATCGGCGGCTGGTGGAATATTTCGGCCAGGCATTTGCGAAGCGAGAATGCGGGGCGTGCGACGTATGCCTGAACGAGACGGGCGAGATGGAGGATGTCACCGTCCTGGCGCAGAAAGTCCTGTCCTGCGTCGCGCGGACGAAGGAGATGTTCGGCGCCAAGCACGTCGCCGACGTTCTGCGCGGCGGGGACACAGAGATGATTCGCAAGTGGAATCATCAGTCGCTTTCCACGTATGGACTGGTGAAGGACATGCGGGCGAAGGAGCTGGTCGCATCAATCAACCAGATGGCGGATCTGGGGGTGCTTTCGCGGACCAGCGACGGCTTCGCGACGCTGAAGCTGAATGAGACGTCGTGGGCGGTGATGCGCGGGAAGCAATCGGTGCGGCTACCGAAGCTAAGCGTTCCCGTTTCCCGCGACGAGGCCAAGCGGCAGGAAACCTGGGAGGGCGTGGATCGGCCGCTGTTTGAGGCGCTTCGCGCGCTGCGGAAGGAAATCGCGGATGAACGGGGCGTGCCGCCGTTCGTGGTGTTCAGCGACGCCAGCCTGCGGGACATGTCCCGTCGGCGTCCGCGAAATCGAAGCGACTTTCGCCAGATGCACGGCGTGGGCGACACGAAGCTGACTGAATTCGGCGATCGCTTTCTGGCCTGCATCGAGCGGCACTGCGCGGCGACGGGTCAAACCGTGAACATGTCCGCTTCAGGACCTTCATCGGCGGCGATCCATCGGACGCCGAAAGGGCCAAGTCCTGCAATCCTGCGAGCCCGTGAAATGTTCGCGTCGGGCGCGTCGATCGAGCAGGTGTCGGAGGAAATCCATCGGGCCCCAGGCACCGTGAGCAACTACCTTGCGGAGTTCATCGAGACGACGCGACCGGCATCGATTGCGGCGTGGGTCGACGATGCCGACTACGCTCGCGTGGCGGCAGTCGTGGGCGCGGTGGGCATCGAGCGGCTCAAACCGGTCTTTGACGCGCTGGAAGGAAGCGTGTCATATGAGATCATTCGCCTCGTAGCGGCGCATGTCGAGGCCATGGCGGCGGCGGAGTCGACGTAAATTTTCAGGAGGCCGAGCAGGATCGTTTCGCCCAGTCCCGAAGAGACGGGGCGAGCGCGTGTCCAGCGAGATATTCTGAGGGATAGCAGAGAAACGAAATCGACGGGAGATTCGATGAATTCGCTTAAGAGACGACGCCGGTTCTATGTCAAATATGCAACACTCAGCGCCCTCACGCTGGGGACCTGCTGGCAGTTCGGCTGCATTCAGGCGATCCTGGCGACGATCGGTGTGACGTTCTTCTAACAGAGCCACGACCGTGAGGGAGCGGTTGGAGTCGCCGCGCTGATCGGTCCCAATTTTCACAGATGCTGCGTTGTTGCGTCAGATCTAGTGGTCCGGCTGCCCGTGGGCCGTCACCGCTTCCTAACGGGCGCGGCTCTGTTTTACAACACGAAGTCGGCGTCGTCGTGTCGAGGATCGTAGACCGGCGGCGGCGCGGCGGCCTTGCGCTTGGGCAGCACGACCATCATCGCCATGCCGGAAACAAACCCGCCGATGTGGGCCCAGTAGGCCACATTCGACTCGCTCCCGCTGAAGGCGGGGACGAAATTCTGCAGCACGATGTAGAAGCCCATATAAATCCACGCCGGAAGGCTGAACGTGGCCGGGTACCAGCCGATCGGCACGATGGCGAATATGCGCGCGTGCGGAAACAGCAGCAGATAGCCGCCCATCACCGCGCTGACGGCCCCGCTGGCGCCGACGAGCGGAATGTATCCCGGTGAAAAAAATGCGTGCAACAGATTCCCGCACACCCCGCCGGCCAGATAGAAGATGATAAACAGGACGTGGCCGAGACGGTCTTCGATGTTGTTGCCGAAGAT
>DATMEE010000451.1:0-6037 GCA_035557035.1 Phycisphaerae bacterium | reverse complement strand
CGGCGACATCCACCGCGCTATCACCCGTGAAGTCGCCATCGGCGATATCGCACAGCGGAAAGTCCTCTTCATAGTCCGGCGGATTCAGCGACGCGGTGACGAAGGCCGATATGTCTTCCCCGTTGAAATGTCCATCACAATTCAGATCGCCCCGGCCGGCGCTGCGCGGGAGGAGCTGCTCATAGTGAGCCAATATCTCCGCCTCGCTCAGTGCCCGGTCATACACGGCCAGTTCGTCCATCTCGCCGTCGAAGTGGCGCGAGCCGTCCTGCGCGCGGTTGATGCGGAATGCCGTCGCGGTGACATTCGGAGTAAAAAGCGCTCCATCCTGGATTAATGAAATCTGCTGGCCGTTGAGATAGAGCGCCGAGCCTGTCACGCTATTGCCCCCGCCCTGCCTGACCCATACGAGGTGCATCCACTCCCCCACTGGCGTAACGTCAACGGTCCTCAGGCCCCCGTTGTAAAATCCGACGAATACGCGATTCAGCTCGTTTCGGAAACCGAAAAACACCCCCGCTCCGGTGCCGGGGTTGCCCCAATGCAGAAACGGCGGATAAAAAGCTGCGGTCCCGTTGCACTGAGCGACCACCAGCGTCTCGATGGTAAAGGTGGGATTCCCGTTCAACGCCGCCGGCGCGGGAGTAAGCGACTCTAGATAATCATCGACGCCATTAAACGCGACGCCGGCATCCTCGGTGAAGGTCGTCGCGCCGCGCCGAGGGGTGCCGAAATACGTTGCGTCGAATGCCGCCCCCAGCGAACCATGGTTGATCGCCGGCCCGCTCGTCTCGTTAAGCTGATAATGAATAATGGGCACGCTGTCAGCGATGGCCTGCTGAAAGTCGGTCGAAGCCCCTTGCACGGACCCCGCTGACACGGTGGCAAGAATGGACAGGACGACAAACAAACGGCGAAAAAACACTCTGGACATAATTCTTTCCCCACCAAGTGAATAATGCGTGCGGAAAAACGCCGCTCGAATCTCAATTTATTCCCAACGCCTCGTAATGCTCCACCACCTGCTCCGGCGTCAGGATGTAATCGTACAGCGCTACCTCATCGAGCTGCCCGACGAAATAGCGCGTGAAGTCGCGGCCGCCGTTGATTCGGAACGCCGCCGATCCGAGATTGGGAGTCTGCGGATTGCAGCAGAGCACAGTGTCAACGGTCAGCGCCACTGCCTGCCCATTGACATACAGCGTTGTGCCGGTTTGGCTGTCGCCGCCGCTCTGGCGCGCCCAGACCAGGTGAACCCATTGCCCGGCAGGAAGGGAATCGACCGTTCGCAATCCGGCATTGTAAAGCCCAAGATAAACTCGATCTGCGCGGTTAAGATGGAAACTGAAGAACACCTCGCCTGCGGTGCCTCCGGAACCCCAATGCAATATGGGCGGATAGTTTAGCGCTGTGCACGTGGGAAAGACGACGGCTTCCGCGCTGAACGTCGGGTTGCCGGTGAACATCGGCGGCACGGGCGCTCCGGCCTCGAAGTATTGATCCGGCCCGCTGAAGAAGACACCGCCGTCTCCCGCCGGCGTGTTGGCGGCAGGCTGAACCGGAACGGGCGAAAAGGCATTGAACGCCGGCCCAAGCAGACCCTTGTTGGCCGCGACGCGCGATGCGTTGAATTGATAGTAAAGCTGAGGCTGATCGCTGAGCACCGCCTGCTGAAAGGGCGTGGGCAAATCGCCGAGCAGGCGCTGCACGAACATCGGCACGTCGGCGATGTCCACCGTGCTGTCGCCCGTGAAGTCACCATCGGCGATGTCGCACAGCGGGAACTGCTGCTCGTACCCCTGCGGGTCCAGGCTCGCGATGAGGAAAGCGTCAATGTCCAGGCCGTTGAAATGCCCGTCGCAATTCGAGTCCCCCCGGCCGGCGCTGCGCGGCAGGAGCTGCTCGTAATGAGCCACAATCTCCGACTCGGGTAGCGCTCGATCGTACACAGCCAGTTCGTCCATTTCGCCGACGAAAAAGCGAGAGCCGTCCTGCGCGCGATTAATGCGGAATGCCGTGGCGCTGACATTGGGAGTCAAAAGATTAAGATCCTGGGTCAACGCAATCTGCTGGCCGTTCAGATAGAGCGTCGAGCCCGTCGCGCTATTGCCACCCCCCTGTCTGACCCATACCAGGTGCATCCACTCACCGACCGGCGTCTGGGCAACCGTTCTCAGACCCCCGTCGTAGAAACCGACGAAAACGGAGTTCGAGTCGTTGCGGAAGCTGAAAAACACCCCCCCTCCGATGCTCGCGCTACCCCATTGCAGAAACGGCGGATAGCCCGTCGCGATCCCGTTGCATTGGCTGACCACGAGCGTCTCAATGGTAAAAGTGGGATTGCCGGTCAACACGGCAGGCGCCGGCGAAAGCGACTCCAGATAATCCTCGACTCCATCGAAGGCAACACCGGCATCGCCGGTGAAGGTCGTCGCGCCGCGCCGAGGCGTGCCGAAATAGGTGGCGTCGAAGGCCGCCCCCAGCGAACCATGGTTGATCGCCGGCCCGGTTGTCTCGTTAAGCTGGTAATGGATTATTGGTTGGCTATCGGCGATAGCCTGCTGAAATGCGGGCGTTGCACCTTCCGCGGACCCTGCTGAAACAGTGGCAAAAATGCACAGTGCAGTATAAAAACCGCGAATGCTCTTTCCGGACATGAGTCTTTCCCCCACAAAATTGATGATTTGAACGGCTTGGGTCCAATGATACCGGTTCGGCAATGCCGAAACAATTCTCAGATCTCAGGCAAATAATTTGCAGGGTGGGCCACCCGGGGCCGCTCCGCATGGGCGCCGCGAGGGTGCTGCGGGCCTTCGTGCCGCGGCGCATCGTCAACGCCATCCTCCCCCTCGTCACCGCAGCCTTCATCGCCTGGCTTCATCGCCATTCCCCTCGCCGCCATCGTCTGCATCGCAAACCTGATCGCCCCACTGCTGACGACCGCTGATTAGCGGCCGGACTATTTTTCATCCAGCGAAGTAAAATCGAGCGAATTCCCCTCACGGCGCGGCCAACGAGATTGCCTGTCACCTTTTTCCAGATTTTTCTGGAAAATCCATGTCAGACGTTGCCTTCAGACCGGCCATCCTCAAATGACGGCGGCCAATGCGGTTTGCCGATGTTACCCATAGCCGGCGAGGTGATCGCCCATCGGTCGTCGACCGATGATGCGAACAAGTTCAGTTGCTGGCGGCGCAGCCATGCCGCCACCGGCTCCTTCCGGAGGACATTTCATGTTTCGTCGCCCATTCACATCCACCCTGTGCGTCGCGCTGATTCTCGTCAATAGTTTGCTGCCGAGCATCGTCGGCTGCGACCTGGACGACGTCGACCTGCCGCCGGGCACCATCGCGCGTATTCAGATCAACACCGACCCGGATGACCCGATGATCGGAAAACTCACCGGCGTCGAAAACGGCGACAGCCTCATCTTTTACGGCGCGAAGGACGCCAACGGACTGG
Organism: Phycisphaerae bacterium; assembly: GCA_035557035.1. GTDB lineage: Bacteria > Planctomycetota > Phycisphaerae > UBA1845 > UTPLA1 > JADJRI01. The sequence goes on along the minus strand of DATMEE010000451.1, from coordinate 2,575 downwards.
TCGCCGCCATCGAGTCCATGCAGTATTTCCAGCCCGGGGCGACCGCGCCTTTCTCGTTTCAATTTGACGGCGAGACGCGCCCCATCTTCATCACGGGGCAAAATGGCGAAGTTGCCGCGCTGGTCTACGAGGGCGAAAACGTCTCCGTCACTTTGAAAGATGCCGACGGCAATGTCTCCGTCGAATCGTTCCCGCTCGACGAAGACGCCAGGGGAAAATCGAAACGCGCATCAGACGAGGCCATCGCGCGACTGCGGGAGACCTCGAAACGGGTCTCCGCCGCGCAGCTCAAGACGACGGTCCAGACGATCCAGGGCGCGGTCGCGATCGGTCTGCAATCCGGGGGTCAGAACGCCGGAACGGTCAGAGATGCGAACATCAACGTGACAGCCACCGCGGGCGAAGGAATCATCCCCGTCGGCTTCAATAGCGCTACCAGTCGCTATGAATTCACCGTCGCCCATCGCGTCGCCGATCTCCAGGTCTTGATCGCCGAATGCCAACAGGTGACTGGCGACACCAGCGCAGCTTTCACCGCGGCAGGCTTTGTAATAGCGGCACTTTGGGCGGTCTGCATCACGGCCACTTCCGGCTTCTGCGCTTTCATGACCGGATTCGGCGGCGGGATCGTCGGCCTCGGCGTCGCCGGAGCGGGCGGAACGGCGACGGCCGCAAACTATGCCTGCGACGATTTGATTATCAGCAAAGCGGTGGAATCCGGGCGAGGCCGGCAAAACGTCAACATCGCCATCTCCCATCCGACGTTGAAGTTCAATCAGAACACGACGGTTACGTACGACCTCTTTAATCCGGCCGACCCGATCACCGCCGCCAAGGCGTTCACGGCGAGCTTTGTCGTTCAAGTCGAGGCCGCCATCACCAACGTGAGAACAAGTCCGGCCGCGCCGAGCGGCGGACAATCCTACAGCGTGATTTTCGACTTCGTTCCGCCGACAGCGTCAATTCAATACACCGTGACGGGTGATGACGGGTTCTCGCGACCGGAAACGCTGGCCGGGGACGGCACGAATACGACTGTGACAGGCACCCCGATTCCCGGCGGCGCGATCGGCGTGACCGACACGATCGTCGCAGACATTCTGCTCAATGGCGCGAAAGTCGGTTCGAGTACGCCGATTTCGCTGACGTTCCGATGATGTGCGCGGCGATTCCCGCGCAGCCAGCAACTTGACGGACACCCCCACCGACGATCATCGCAACCGTAGCGGCGTAGGGAGGGTCGGCCTTTTGACCGATCCCCCTACGTCACTCGCGCGTAGCGCCCCTGATCCTGTCGGGCGGGCGGGCGGCCCAGATATACTCATCTGGGGTCTCGATTAGGGCGTGCAGAATTGGCGCCCGATGTTGATGATGGACCGGGTCGGAAGATATTCGGCAATAGGGTGACTTGGTCGCGGCAACGTCGCGGGCAGTCGGTGGTCGGTTGGGCTACACTCCGCTACCCGATGTCGAGTCCGCGGACCGGCTTGCTCGTCGCGCCTGACCTTGCATTTTACAAAGGAGAATTCCCCATGCCCCGATTATTGGTTTCGATATGCCTGGCGTTGGTGGGCATCGTGTATTGCTCCGCCCGTGCGCAGGCTGCAAAATGCGGACCTACCACGGGCACACATGCCGGGGACCTCAGCGGAAGCCTCGAATTCACGCAGACCGACCTCGACGCGCGTTGGACGACCATTTCTCAATGGAGATTTCCGGAGAATTGCAATCGCTCCACAATGTTCTACCGGCCTCGTGAAGTTTTGTAACTCCGGGTCAATTCAGAGTCGTTCTGCGATAGCGCGGAACAACCAGGCGCGAAGCTCGCGGCCGGATGAGTGGGCTAGGAGCAAATGCCCCTGTCGAACTTGTATCCCGTGATTGCCTTCCTTTATGCTGCTGAGACTCGCGGCGCACTTTCAGTGGACGCAAGCGCCGTCCTCGATGGTCTCGACATCCAGGCATTCGTGCTGTGTGTCTTCGATTTGCCGGGCGCGTCCGAACAGAATTGCTCCTGCGCCGACATGGATGGCTCGACCGCCGCCGGCGACGAGGACGTTTCCGCATTTGTGGATGCGATGCTCGCTCAGCAACCCTGTCAGTGATCGTGCATTGCCTGGGTGAAGATCGCCCACTGCGGCAGACGACTGGATTGCGCTATAGTCCGAAATCAGATGTCGAATCAATCTATGACGCGACGGGAAAGTGGCGCGTTCTCATCATCCAGGGCGGCGACGGCACTTTTGGCTTCGACGTTGAACATTTCAGTGACGAGCCTCGTGAACGCTCGTGGTTTCCCTGCGGTCGGTATTCATATCCATTTTTGACAGCGCGGAACGCGCGGAATGTGAAGCCCGCGATCGTGTGGATTGGCTGAACTCAGAATGACTATTGGAGCCGAGAAGGATTCAGCAATCGGGCGGAATGATAGACCGTCAGTCACGCTCCTGCTGCACTCGATAGATAATTCGATAGTTTCCGAGAAGGGTTTCGCGAGCAGCGGTCGCGAGTCTCAGGAACAACCCGCCCGGCCAGCGGAAATTCACTGATGCGGCCCACGGAGCCCAGCACGTCC
>DATMEE010000450.1:0-3212 GCA_035557035.1 Phycisphaerae bacterium | reverse complement strand
GCACCGTGCGGAAACCGAAGGGCAGGTGAAGCGCCTCGACCAGGTCTTCAGAATCATCGGCGAAGAGCCGCGGGGGAAGACCTGCCCGGCGATCAACGGCCTTGCCGAAGAAGGCGCCGAGATCATGGAGGAGTACAAGGACTCCCCCGTCATCGACGTGGGGCTGATCGGGGCCGCGCGGTCCGTCGAGCACTACGAAATGTCGCGCTATATCGGTCTTCGCGACTGGGCGGAGCAGCTGGGGCACGCCGACGCAGTGGAGCTCCTGCAGGCGACCCTCGATGAGGAAGAAGCGACCGACGAAGCGCTGGCCCAACTTGCTGCTGCCATCGGCGGCGAGCCCGCGCAGACAGCAGAAGCGGCTGAGTAATACGTTTGATCCGGCCGAGCGCACGCTCGGCTGGTCTTCTTGAAGGAAATCAAGATGGCGGCAAGGCAGGTTTACCAGTCGGTGCTGACGCGCGACGGCTGGCAGGTGAGGAAGAGCAAAAAAGTCGTCTCTTCGCATGCGACGCAAAAGGAGTGCGAGGCTGCAGCGATCGAGCTGGGGCGCGCCGCTTACGAGAAAGGCGGGATCGGCCAGGCCGTGCTGCACAAGGCCGACGGCACTATCCGCGAAGAGCGGACCTACGGCAAGGACCCTGAGCGGACTCCGGGCTAGCGATCAGAGCGGGACGGCGCTTTCGAAGCAGGCGTTCGTTCGCACGGCATCGTGGGAAAGGTGTCGACCATGGAGGCAAGCGAATGAATGCGGCCGGCGAGCAAAGCAAATCGCTTTGGATGGACACCGCGAAGCTCCCAGACTTCCCACCCCTGAAAGCGGATGCGGCCGCCGACGTCATCGTCGTCGGATCGGGCATCGCCGGGCTATCGACTGCCTACGAGCTCTGCAAGCGCGGGCAGTCTGTCATCATTCTCGACCGCGGACCCATTGGCGGTGGGATGACGTCGAGGACGAGCGCCCATCTTACCTCAAACATTGATGACCTCTACCACGAGCTCATCACGCTCCGCGGCGAAGAAGAAGCCCGCGCGTACCTCAAGGCCCGACTCGCGGCGATCGACCGGATAGAAGAGATTCAGCACATCGAGGCGATCGACTGCGATTTCCAGAGGGTTGACGGGTATCTCTTCCCGGCGAAGACCGACGACGTAAAAACCCTCGAGGACGAACTGGCTGCCTGTCGCACAATCGGCTTTCGCGGCGTGAAATGGGTGGACGAGACGCCGATTCCCGATGCAGGGTCGGGACGCTCGCTGTTCTTCCCTAACCAGGCACGATTTCACCCGCGGAAATATCTTGCGGGTCTCGCCCGCGCGATCAAAGGCGGTGGCGGAGCCCTGTTCGCCGATAGCCCCGTCGTGGGGATTGAGGAGAAGGACGGCGGCGTGCAGGTCACGACGGCTCGTAAGCACGTCGTCACAGCGCGTGCGGCGGTCATCGCCACAAACTCGCCGATCAACGACTGGCTGGCCATCCATACGAAGCAGGCGCCTTATCGCACTTACGTCATCGCCGGCGCGGTCCCGCAGGGATCAGTGCCGGACGCCCTCTATTGGGACACGCTCGATCCCTACCACTATGTCCGTATCCAGCCGGACGCGAAGCACGACTGGCTGATCGTCGGCGGCGAAGATCACAAGACCGGCGAGTCTGACGATGCAGGGCGGCGGGTTGCCAAGCTGGAGGCTTGGGCGCGGTCGCTCGTTCCGGACCTGGGGGAGATCAAATATCAATGGTCCGGACAGGTGCTCGACCCTGTCGATTATCTGCCGTTCAGCGGGAAGAACCCGGGCAACGAAGCCATCTTCATCCACACCGGCGATTCTGGTGAAGGTCTCACCAATGGCGTCATCGGTTCGCAGATCCTGCGCGACCTCGTTATGGGGCGCAAAAATCGCCGCGCCTCCCTCCTCGATCCCGGCCGCATCACGGCAAAGGCCGCTACCCGATTTCTTTCGGAGAACGTGGCTGTCGCCAAGAATCTCGCGGAGCACCTCACCGGCGGCGAGGTCGCCTCCGCGGACGAACTCCAACGCGGACAGGCGGCGCTCATCCGCGACGGCGTGTCGAAAGCAGCCGCCTATCGCGACAAGAAGGGCAAGCTGCATGTGCGCTCGGCGGTCTGCACGCATTCCGGATGTGTGCTGCACTGGAACTCATTCGAGACCTGCTGGGACTGCACGTGCCACGGCTCGCATTTTTCAGTCGACGGCGAGCCGCTGAACGCGCCGGCGGTAAGGCCCCTCGCCGAAGCCAGCGCGGGCAACAATCAGGTAAAGGCAGCGAGCTGAACCTCTTCTGAAAGACGCGAGTATGAGGGTTCTTCTCACAGGCGCGAACGGATTTTTGGGAAGCGCCGTCTTGGCAAGGCTTCGGGCCGAGGGCCATGACGTCGTTGCCGTTACACGCTCTCAATCACTCGGTCTTTCCGCCAGCAAAAACATTCACGTCGATATCGCGAGGGCGACACGCCCCGAGCACTGGATGGCTAATCTTCACGGTGTCGATGCGGTCATCAATTGCGCTGGCCTCCTGCAGGATGGGCCCGGGCAGTCTGTCAAAAATGTGCACGTGGATGGCGTCGCCGCGCTCTTCGCCGCTTGCGAGAAAGCGGGCATCCGGCGGGTCATCCATTTCTCCGCGATCGGCGTCGACAGGGCGCAGCCGAGTGTGTTCTCGCAGACGAAGCTGGAGGGTGACCAAGCGCTCATGCGGCGCGATCTCGACTGGGTTATCCTGCGGCCTTCGGTCGTCGTCGGGCGCTCCGCCTACGGTGGAAGTGCTTTGTTCCGGGGCCTTGCAGCGCTTCCCGTCCTCCCCGTTTTGCCGAACACAGGCCCGCTTCAGATTGTGCAACTCGAGGACGTCGTCAGAACCGTCCTCTTCTTTCTCCCGCCGAATGCGCCGGGGCGGGTCGCACTCGACCTTGCGGGACCGAAGGCATACTCTTTCACAGACGTCGTCCTTGCCTTTCGGCGCTGGTTCGGCTGGCGCGAGCCGTATCTCCTGTCCCTCCCCCGCCCCCTCGCCCGCGTCGCGTTTCGCTTCGGCGATCTCCTCGGGCTGCTTGGCTGGCGACCGCCAATAAGGTCGACCGCGGCAGCTGAGATGGTGCGGGGAGCCACCGGCAGCTTCGAAGAATGGCACCGCATCACCGGCATCAGTCCAGCCTCGCTTGATGACCTTCTCGGGGCGGAACTTCCATCCG
>DATMEE010000449.1:0-3142 GCA_035557035.1 Phycisphaerae bacterium | reverse complement strand
AAGCACTCCCGGCGCCGACGAATGACGGTGCTGTTTTCAGCCGCGCGGGAATCGATGACCTTGTCATTCTCTTCTTTGCAGTAGGGGCATCGCATTCAACTGATATTATCCGAAACACTGAAGTACCCCAACATGTTGTATAGACGGCAACTTATAAACTCCAGAGCGTGGGTGTCAAGAAAAAACTTTGGATTGCTGTGGAAGAGTCGGCGTATCCTTTACACTGCCCGGCCCGAACCGGAATCGTCTATCGCGCGGCGCGCCTGTGATTTGTTTTCGCTGTCGCCGTCGCGCCTCGGCCTTTGATCGCTGTCGATGACGCTTGAGCTTGTACTTCGGGAGGGCTGGACCGTGTTAGATGGAGGGCGTCGTTGAGCAGGCTCGTCGAGCACTTACTGGGAGACCTTCGGCTGATCGGGTACAGCGTCGCCGGAGAGGAAACCGTCATCGCCTGCCCGGAGCTGAACGTCTGCTTTGACGTCGGCCGCGCCCCCCCGGAAGTCGTGCCCATCGACCATGTGCTGCTAACGCATGGGCACATGGATCATGCGGCCGGCATTGCCTATTACTTCAGTCAGCGGAATTTCGTCGGCAATGCGCCGGGTTGCGTGCTGGTTCCGAAGGCGCTGGCCGATCCGATCCGGGCGTTGCTGCAGGTCTGGGGCCGGATCGAGGGGCACGTGACGCTGGCGAAGATCGTGGGGATGGGACCGAATGAGGACTACGAGCTTCGCCGCGGACTAATCGCGCGAACGTTTGAGATCAATCACGGGGTGCCGTCGCTGGGGTTTTGCGTCATCGACGTGAGGCAGAAGCTCAAGCCTGAATTCATGGATAAGACCGGTCCCGAGCTGGTGGAATTGAAGAAGCTAGGCATTGAGATTCAGAACCGCGTCGAGGTGCCGCTCGTGGCTTACGGGGGGGACACGGCCGAGGGGGCGTGGCTGGAGAACCCGATGGTCCGCTCGGCGAAGGTGCTGATACTGGAATGCACGTTTTTCGAGGCGGACCATGTTTCGCGGGCGCGGGCGGGCTTTCATCTGCACGTGCGCGACGTGGCGCGCATCATGCAGCGGCTGGAGAATGAGCACATTGTGCTCTCGCACGTGACGCGGCGGACTGGAATGCGCGATGCGAAGCAGGCGCTGGCGAAGCTGGTGCCGGCGGAAACACTTTCACGCGTGCGATTTCTCATGGATTACCGGCGGGCGCGGGAGGAGCGGGAAACACGAGAGAAGCGGGCGAGCGAAACGGGAAATGAAGCCGCGAAATGATGCCGGCGGATTGCAATATGCAGGCAGTTTGCGCCCGTCTACCTTAGAAAAATAAATGTAATCGCGACAAACAGCGGGATCAGGACGAATCCGCTGAAAAGCATATACCCGAAGAACCCCGGCATCTTCACGCCCGCGTGCTCGGCGATGCTCTTCACCATGAAGTTTGGGCCGTTGCCGATGTAGGTGTTGGCGCCCATGAACACGGCCCCGAGGCTGATCGCCACGAGGTGATCTATTCGGATCACGTGGCCGGTCAGGAGTTTTATCGTGGCGCCGGGATCGTGCACCTGGGTCAGGGCGTTGGCCGTTTCAAAGAAGACGACGTAGGTCGGGGCGTTGTCGAGAACGCTGCTGAGGATGCCGGTGGCCCAGAAGAACTCCACGGGGGTGTCGATTCCGAGGCGGGCGCCGCGCGCGTTGAGGATCTCGATGGGAACCTGCATGCAGATGAAGATGCCGATGAATAGGCAGGCGACCTCAAGAATGGCCGCATAGTTGAAATTCACTTCCCTGCGGACGGATCGGGGGGTCAGAGCCAGCGACAGGCCCACCAGAGCAAGCTGCACCAACTCGCGGCAGAAGGAGAACGGGTGCCAGCCGGCCTCGATGCCCAGGAACGGCTTGCCCGGCGAGAGGGTTCCGGTGGCGAACACCACCCCAGCGAGCAACATGAAGTTGAACTTTCCCGCGACGGAAATCGGATTGATCGTGGTCATGTCGAGCACGATGTTGCGCCGCTCCTCGCGATCGTATGCCCGGCTGTCCCAGATCAGGTAAATGAGCAGGAGAACGCCGAGGGCGAAAGCCCACTCCTTCCAGAGATGGAGCGTCCAGAGAAATGGGACGCCTTTCAGGTAGCCCAAGAACAGCGGCGGATCACCAATCGGAAGGAGGGTTCCGCCGATGTTGCTGACGATGAAAATGAAAAAAACAACGGTGTGAACAACATGTTTACGCTCGGAGTTGGTCCTCAGGAGCGGACGAATCAGCAGCATCGAGGCCCCCGTGGTGCCGATCACGCTGGCGAGCAGGCCGCCGATGGCGAGAAACGTCGTGTTCGTTCGCGGTGTCGCCTGGATGTCGCCCCGGATCGAGATGCCCCCCGAAATGACATACAGGCTGAAGAGCAAAGAGATGAACGGGATGTATTCCATCATCGCGGTGGCGAAGACGCCAACGGCCGTGGCGGCACCGGCCGGCGTGCGAGGATGCGCGGCCGGGTCCATGGAAAAGCCGGCCTTTTCCAAAAGATGTATCGCGAAGTCATCATGTACCGCGACGCCGAACCCGCGCGTCAAGTAATAAGCCAGCGTGATCGCCGCAAGAATGAGGGCCACCAGCAACTTACTGCGGTTGTGGTGCCACCATCGATTCAATCCCGGGACCAAAGGGAACACCGCAATTACCAGCAGCAGGACGGCGAAAGGCGCGATCCAGCCGAGCGACGGCACCGGCGCCGCATGAACATGAGCGCCGGTTTCGGCGAGCATTCCAGGCATCGAATCGATGGGAAATGTCAACGCGAATTCCATCCAAAGATCGGATTGTATTCAACTTGCCTCGGTCGATACGATGTCAAGGTCAGCCCGCGGTGAGGCGCTTTTGATATGCCGCCGCGATGGCCGCACGATTGGCGAGGCCCGTCTTGGAGAGGATACGATGCACGTGATCCTTCACGGTTGCAAGTGACAGAAAGAGTGATTTCGCGATTTGTTTATTGCTAAGGCCTGCCGAGACGAGTGAAGAGACTTCGATTTCGCGCTTCGACAGGCTACACAAGGAATCGTCGAACGGCTCGGTCGCGGTCCCGCCGCCAGACACGCGCAATACGACCATCGGCTGCCCCAGCGTTCTGGAAGCGTCGA
>DATMEE010000448.1:0-10990 GCA_035557035.1 Phycisphaerae bacterium | reverse complement strand
CGGAAATCTGCTGCTGGGCGTGTACATGGTTCGATTCGTCGAGCTGCTGGACCTGTTGATGCGGGCCGCCTTGCCGATCACTCAGTCGCTGCGGGTCACGGCCGACAGCATGACGAATGCGTCCCTTAAGGCGGACGTGCGGCTCGTGTTGCGCTCGGTCGAAGGCGGACGTTCGCTGACCGAATCGTTCGCCGAAACGAGCTGCGTCACGCCGCTGGTGAAACGCATGCTGGCAATCGGCGAGGAATCCGGCCGTACCGATCAGATTTTTGACTACCTTCGAAAGTATTACGCACAGCAGACCCAGCGCGGAATCAAGATGTTATCGACCTTGATCGAGCCGATCATGGTTACAGGACTCGCGGCGGTGGTTCTTTTCTTTGCGCTTGCGATCTTTTTACCGATGTGGAAGCTGCTGAAACTCGTCGGCACGGAATAAGCACCGGCGGGGGAAATATCGTAGGGTTTGGAACTCACGGAACGTTCCGCCGGGGTTAAGGCCATTTTAGAGGAGCAGAGCAATATGAATGGGATGAACAAAAGAACTCGGGGTGCTCGCGGCTTCACGCTGATTGAGCTGGTGACCGTCATCGTAATCCTCGGCATCTTGTCTGCCGTGGCGCTGCCGGTTTATCTCGACTATCGCAACGACGCGAAGAAGGCGGCCTGCAAGGGCGCGCTGGGCGCGATGCGGGCGGCGGTCGCGAACTATTACGCGTATTCGGCGACGGACTCGGGCGGCGGCACTGCCGCATATCCGACGCTGGCCGTTTTCAACACCGCCAACGCCGTGATGGCCCAGGCCATCCCGGACAATCCATATGACACTGACGCCACCAAGAACAACGTCGAAGTCGGCGTGACCAAGGGAACGCTCGTGGCCGGCGGCGCCGGCGGCTGGGCCTATCGAGCCGCGACGGGTGAAGTTTGGCCGAACACGAACGTGGCCGGCGAAAAGGACTTTTGATAAGAGCCGCCGGGTTTGCGCCGGGCCGGAAGCCGCGCTCGGCGAGGCGGGCGGTGTGATGGAGTGGACTTTAGCGCGGCACGGGCGTCAGGCTCGTGCCGCGTTTTTTTGACACGAGCCGGAGGTTGAGGCGGTGTCTCACGCGGGACTGCAAATCAGACGAGGTCGCGGATTCACCCTGATCGAATTGATCACGGTCGTGGTGATCCTCGGCATTATCGCCCTGGTGGTCGGGGTTCCGACCCTGTCCAATTTGAACAGCCTTCGAAGCAGCGCGGCCGCTTCGCGATTGGCCGGCGACATTCGATATCTGCAACGGACCGCAATGGCTTCGGGTTTGCGGACGTGGCTGGTGGCCGACGCAAGTAATGAACGGTACACGCTGCACATTGAAGACCCGGCCAACCCGGGCAAGGCCGGCCGGGTCGCGCTGCCCAATCCGCTCGATCAGTCGACGTCGGCGGTGCAATTCAATTCCAGTCCCTACAACGGCGTGCTGATTACGTCGGCGAATTTCAATTCGACGGCGGAGCTTGAATTCGATAATTTCGGCGCCCCGCGCGACGCCAATGCCGCGGCACTGCCCGCCATCGGTTTGATCGTTTTGTCGAACGGGGTTGCAGTTCGCGTGCATCCCGTGGGCGGTTACGTCGAGCACAGGAAATGGCCATGAGAAGTCGATGCAGCCGCCGGGCCGCCACGATCATCGAGATCGTGATGGCGCTGATCATTCTTGGCGTGGCGATGCCGACGCTGATGAACTCCTTCGTCGACGCATCGAGCCAGACGGTGAAGCCTACGCTGGCGACCATTGGGTCGTTTCTTGCGACGGAACGCATGGAGGAGATCATCGGCCGGCGCTATCGAGCGGATGATGGATACGGCGCGATGACCACCGCGAATTTTCCAAACGAGTCGCCGATATCCGGGTTCCCGGCGTTCAGTCGAACGGTGACGGTCAGTTATGTAAACAGTGCGCTGGCAGGCGTCGGCGGCGATCAGGGGTACAAGCTCGTGCGCGTCCGGGTGACCTGGAGCGGCGGGGCAGTGGCGATCGAACGGATATTCGCGGATTTCTGATATGTCGATTTGTCTCAAATCATCGCAGCAATCCGTGGGACCGAGGCGGTGCCGTCGACGGGCGTTTACGCTTGTCGAGCTTGTCGTCTCGATGACGGTCGGCGTCATCATCACGGGCAGCGCCGCCATCCTCATTTTGAACGCGTCAAAACAGCGCGGTGAGGTGGCGGCGCGGTCGGAGTTGACGGATCGGGCCGCCACGGCGATGGAGTGCATTCTTCGATACGTTCGTGAAATTCCCCAGGATGAGTGCATCGCCAGCCCCACACCCTGCCTGCTCGGCAACGCGCAGGTGACGACGGCCGCGGCGTCGGATCTTCGCTTTGACGTGTACGGATTCCGGCTGAGCGGGGGCGCGATCCAGATCACCAATGACACGGCGGCCAACTGGCACACCCTGGCCGCTGACGCCACCGGCCTGACGTTGTCCTATTACGACCAGGACGGCGTCGCATTGACGCCATTGCCGCTGAACGCCACGCAGCGCGAGGACATTCGCCGCGTCACCGTGCAGGTCACGCTGGGGCTGGGCGGGCAGATCGCGAAGTTGCGGTCGTCGATATACCTGCGGAATTTCATGAACGAGGTGGCCAATGCGCCCTAACCAGAGCCGCGCCAAACAGAGCCGCGCCCGTAAGGAAGCGGTCACCGCTTCCGACAGAACAATGTTCGCGCAAGGTGAACCACTATTTAGTTTGGGGCCGGCAAATCGGCATGCGGCACCAACGGTTAGCTCGCGCGGTTGCGCTCACCGCTCCCTTACGGTCGCGGCTCTGTTAGCCCGTCGACGCAAGGGCATGGCGGTCGTTGGATTCGTAATCGCCTTGCTGGTTATCGGGTCCTTCGCGCTGTGGCTCTTTCAGCTCTCGGCCGTGACCGCTCGCAGCACGATGAGCCATCTTTACAGCACCGGCGCGTTTTATGGGGCCGAAAGCGGCATCGAAATGTCCCTCCGCGAGCTGAATCAGAACAATGATATCGACAGTGATGGGACCATCGGGACGATATCAGACAACGACAACACTGCGGACGATCCCGACGTTGTGACGGGCGCGTTTTTCGTGGAGAAGTCCAGCACGTCGCCGCCGCTGTACAAGGCGACCGGTCGCCCGGCACAGACAGGATCGCCGTGGACGACGTATCGAAGGATCATTGAGGTGCGGGTGGAATAAGGGATTCCCGCCCGGCCCTGAAAAGAAGCCCGCGGCCTCGAGCGCGGCGGGCGCGAGACATGGATGTCAAAGAGCCGAGAAATCCTGATCCTCGAATCTGGCGCCGATCAATTGCGCCTGAGCCTGGCGCGGCTGGAAAACGGGCGCGTCGTCATCCTCGACAGCCATTCAGTCGTTTCACAGGAAAAGCGCGAAGATCGCACGGCCGTGCAGGATCAGATTCTGGTCGACGATCTGTCCGTCGCTATCTCGGAGCGTGAATGGGTCGGCAAGGACCTCTTCTGCCTGGTCAGCGGCGGAACGTCGTCATGCCAATATTTCGACATGCCGACTTTGGCGGGCCCGGCGCTTCGCCAGGCGGTGCTGCTCAAGCTGGGCCAGCAGCTTCACTTTCCCGTCGATCAGGCCATTGTTGATATCCATCCGGTCAAGTCGGCCACGGCTGAAAAGCACAATCAGACGCGGGTTGCGGCTACCGTTATTCAGAGGGACGCGGCGCAGGCTGTGGTCGATGCCGCGGCGCGCTGGGGGGTTCGGCTGGCGGGGACATCTTCATCGGCTTCCGCGCTGACTTCGCTGGCGATCGCCACCGCGGCAAAGTCCGACGCCATGCAGGCGGTCCTTCACTTCGGAGAACGAGCCAGCACGCTGGCGGCAGTGCGCGGTGAAACGCCGGCGGTTACATCTGAGTTGCCGATCGGGCTTGAAGATTTCACGAAGGCGCTGATGCGTCCGATCATCTCGGGCGACGACGTGATTCAGTTGGATCCGCAAAAGGCGGCGGAGCTTCGCGACAGCGTCGGCATTCCGGAGGCGGATCAGCAAATCGAATCGCTCGGCATCGTGGGGGCGAAGCTGTATCCGTTGATCGAGCCGACGATGCAGAAGCTGACGCAGCAGCTCACACAATGGATGACGTTTGCTTCGACGACCGAGGGCGGAGAGAAGGTCAAGGACCTGAAAGTCACCGGCCTTGGCGCTGCGATGCACGGCCTTTCCGCAGCGTTGGCGACACGGTTGAAGATTTCCGTTGAACCGCGGTCATGGTTGGACAATTTGACCGCCACCGAGGGCGCGGCCGACCGGCTGAAGGTCGATGGATTCGCCGCGGCGACTGCGGCCGTGCTTTATCAGGCCAAGCTTCCCGATCTGATTCCGCCGGACGTCCGGACCGCCTGGAAGGTGCGTCGGATTCGCCGATCGACGGCGCTGATCTGTCCGATCGTGGCGACGGTCATCATCGGGTTCACGTTTCTTTTCAACCAGGTGCGGCAGTTCACCCAGACCAGCTACGGCTCGCAGACGGCCCTTACTGAAATGCAATCGCTAGTCGAGACGAACTCGAAATTCGAGGCCGAGTGCCAGCGCGTGGCGCAACTCCAGGCCACGCTCGACGGATTCGCGAAGGCTACACCGGCATGGGAAGGTCTCTTCAAGGAATTCTCAAAGCTCTTTCCCAGCGAATTTCGCGCCACGAAATACACCGGCGTCACGCAGCCCGACGGCCTGCACGTTCGAGTCGATGCCAGCATCTACACCACGCCGGGCGGTCGCGATTTTGACGAAGTGATCGAGCAAACGCTGATGGCGATGGAGCGGAGTCCCTTCTTCGAGAAGGTGCAACTGGTAAATTCGCTGCGTCACCCCAACGACGGCACGCACGTTGAAACCGGCACGATGGCGATCGACCTGAAGCTTGCTTATGTCCGGCCCAAGCCGCCGGCGGAGGCCGCCCCATGAACAACGCAAGCGCTGCAGTGAAGCAATGGGCGCCCGCGCTCGCGGCGATGGCGACGGTGATCGCCGCGGTCGTCTTCGCGATTTCCAGCACGTCCGAGGTCTCTCAGGAGATCAGTCACATGGACGAGCTGGCATCGACGCTGTCGAGCACGGCCGGCGACGTGCAAAGAGCAGTGCGTTCTCCGCAGCAGATCGACGAACTCGCCGCCAAGAGGATGGATCTTCAGCGCCGAATGACGGATTCTCAGAAGCCCGGACTGGTCGTGACTCAGCTCAGCGAAGCAGCGCGATCGGCCGGTCTGCAAGTGGTCGAGATTCAGCCTCTTGCGGATACCGTCAATCCGGCGGCATCGGCCGTGGTATATCCGAATTATCGCGTGTCGCTGAAGGGCGGTTATCAGCAGATCGCGAAATATCTCGCGAATTGCACGCAGCAGCGCATACCCGTCCGCGTCACGTCCCTCGAAATGGGACGGCTCGATGAGAACAGCCCGGCGACGAACGGAGACGAACTCCGTGCGGACATCGTGGTTGAAGCGTTTCAGGCGAAATCGGGGACGACTTTGGAGAATCCGGCCGCGTCATGAACAGCCGAAAGAAAAAAGTCGTGGTCGTCCTGGCGCTCGGAAGCGTGCTTCTGGTCTGGCGGATTTTCGCGCTGATCCAGAAATACGGCCCGCAGGCAGCCGAGGCGACAGAGGCCGTTGCCGCGACGCCTGCGCCGATGCCGGCCCCGGCGAATTCGCGCGACGCGATGCTCGAAACCCGGCTCGCCGCGCAGCGCGCGGTTGAAAAGCAGTCATGGGGCCGGAACCCGTTTTCCGACGTCGCAGGCGTTGTGCGCCGAATCGGCGAGCAGCCAGTGCAGCAGATTGCCGAGACGCCGGTTCCGCCGGTCATCCGGTTTTCGGGCACTTCAAAAAGCGCGGATCAGTGGATGGTCGCCATCGACGGCAACATTCATCGGATCGGGGACATGGTTCTGTCACAGTACAAAATCATCGGGATTACGCGTCATACAATGACGCTGGAGTTCGGCGGCTGGACTTACACGTACGAGGCCGGCCGCCCCGGCGCCACGGTTGCGCCGTTCAGGGAGGAATCGCGATGAAGCCATCGCTTGCGTTCTCGACATTGCTTTTGACATGCCTTTGCGCCGGCACGATTCGCGGCGCGGACACCACGGATGTGGTTCGTGCGGTCGCGCCCGTGCCGGGGGCTGATCGCAAGATCACCTTGAACGTTCCGAAGGGCGACATCCGCGAAGCGCTTCGCCTCGTCGCGGAGCAGGGCGGCTTGAACATCTCCATCGGCCCGGGCGTCGAAGGCGAAGTGTCGGTGTTTCTGACTGACGCGACGTTGGATGCAGCCCTGCACTCGATCGCCGTCGACAATGGTTACACCTACAAGGTGGCCGGCGGCATCATTTCCGTTTCCAAGCCGCCCGAGGCCCGCAACGGCGAGGCCGCGCCGCCGCTCGCGGTCCAAGTCTTCACCCTTCGATGCCAGGATGCCGAGCGCGTTCGCGACGCCCTGGAGTTTGCGCTGACCAAGTACGGCAAGATGAAGGTGCTCAACGAAAACAGCAACAACGACTACATGACTCAAAACCTTGGCCAGCTCTCGGGCGATCTGGCCGGAGGCGCTTCCGCGGCCGCCAGCGGCAATGCGATGATGGGCGGCGCCAATGGCATGAATGGGCAAAATGGACAGAACGGACAAAACGGACAGAGCGGCACGAGCGGCCAGGGCGCCTCGCCGTCGGGGCCGGCGCGCAACGCCCGTCGGCTGGTGGTCACAGACGTACCCGAGAATCTCAGTCGCATCGCGGACCTCGTGGCCGACCTCGATCAGTTGCCGCCGCAGGTGCTGATCGAAGCCCGCATCGTGGAGATGAGCACCGATCTGCAGCGCGAGCTGGGCATCGACTGGAACATCAACGCCCTGGCGAATGGCCCGGTCCTCAACCATGAACTGCCGCTGAAGTGGGAAGCGGGGTTCGCATCGGGTTCGCAAATCCGCCGCACGGCGAATGGCCGGGCGCAGTCATCGGCGGGCCTCGCACTTGGCACAATCGACCTATCTCAAGTGACGTCGCTGCTGCAGATTCATCAGGAAGACAATGCCATCCGACTGCTGGCCAACCCGCGGCTGCTGGTGTTCAACAACCACAGCGCGAGCATTCTGGTGGGCGAGCGATACCCGATTCTCACGGCCAACATCAGTGACTTCGGCACGGTAACGGAGTCGTTCGATACCTATATTCCCGTCGGCGTGCAGCTTGAAGTCACGCCGACAATTATGGTCGATGGCCGGATTTCCCTGATGGTTCACCCGGTGACCAGCGCGCTGGGCGACGACGTGATCGGAACCACGGGACTGACCGTCGCGCGCATTCGCACCCGCGAATTGAGCACCCGCGTCGTGATGAACGACGGCCAGACGATTGCCCTCGGCGGCCTCATCAGCGATCGCAACACGCGGCAGGTCAGCAAGGTGCCCGGCCTCGGCGATCTGTGGGGCTTGAGCACGCTCTTCCGGCAGGAGCGGCCGCGGTCGGAGCGCGTCGATCTGCTCGTGTTTCTCACGGCGCACTGTGAAGGCGCGGACGTAATGACCGAGCGCGACCGCGAGGTTTTCAGCAAGTACGAGCCGCACTTCAAGACCGTGCAGAAGTCGCAGGACGTTCAGTTGCACTTTGAGATTCCCAGCGAATATGACACGCCGAAATCTCACTTTACCGATCCTAAGACGGACTCCGGGCACAAGTGCGATGACGAATGCGAGGACAAGTGCCACGATGAGCATGAGTCGACTTGCGAAAAGGTTTCTCCCGATGCTCCGACCGATGAGCACATGATCGTCGAAGAGCCGGAGCCCGCGGCAATGGCGCCGCCGCAGGACGCGTGCCCGGAAGAACTGGCATGCGTGATCGAATCCGACGAGGCGCCGCTCGCGATTGAGCGAACGTCGTTCGATCTCATGAACTCCCGCGAAGTCAGCGTCCGCCGGGCGGCGCGGCTTTCGAGCGGGCCGGACGTCGTCCTCAACGAGTCGCCTCTGACGCGCGAGCGAAGGCTTGCGGCGATCGAGCGGGCCGAATTCAGACGGGGAGCCATGCGGACTAAGAATTCGGCTCGCCACCCTGCGTTGGAAAAGCAGCGTCAAGCGACCGGAATAACGGATTCGACCGTGACGCTGGACACTGCGGGCGAAGAGCAAAATTGAAAATCAGGATGTTCACGATGAAAAGTGCAGTCAGCAAAATTGCGATTTCCGCCGCAGTCGCCTTCTCGACGGGCCTTCTCGGGTGCGCGCAACCAAAGAGCGAGCCGGTCAAGACCTATGTGACCAGAGAGGGCGTGATCGACGAATCGCCCGCTCTGACGCCCGCCGGTCGCGCCCAACGCTTCGAGTACGCGTTCAAGGCGGGGCTTCACTGGGTCGAGCAGAAGCAATATGGAGTGGCCCTCGGGGCGTTCGAAGAGGCGGTCGCGATGAACCCAGAATCGACCGACGCGATTTTCAATCTGGGCGCCTGCTACGAACAGGTGGGCGAGCCGCTCCGCGCGATTCAGCTTTATCGCCAGGTGTTGAGCGTCACGCCGAACGATCCATCGTGCTACGCGAATCTCGGCACCAGCTACATCAAGATGTATCACCTGGAACGCAGCCCGACCTGGCGGCGGATGGCCATCGACGCGTGGAACATTTCGCTGCGCATCGATGGCGAGCAGCCGGACGTTCGCCGATATCTTGCCCAGGCGGATTCGATCGTCGATTAGTATGACCCCGCGATGTGAATTTGTACGACAGTGCTGCAATGCATTCGCTCCGAAGGAGCGACGGGGTGCAGCCACGAGTGGAGCGGAGCGGAACTCGTGGACATATCGACGTTCATTAACAGTCCGCTCCGAAGGAGCGGGGGAAACGTCGAGACACCGCGTTCGACAATCTCCAAACGCTTGTTTTGCTCCGTAGCGGGAAAGAGTTGAGGCAAATTACAAGCGAAAGCGCTGCGATGGCCCTGTGAGTCCGCCGCTCCTTCGGAGCGGACTGAAAACGAGGCACGAGATTTCCACGGGTTCCGCTTCGCTTCTCCCGTGGCTACAGCCCGTCGCCCCATTTGGGGCAAAGAATATGACGGCGTTGTAGATTCAGGCGAACACCGTATCTGATCCGGAGCGCGTCGACCCCTCATGCTCGCCACCTCGTCCATCGTCGATCGCATCAAGTCGTCGCCGAAGATTCCGGCCCCTTCGCACGTCGTTTTCAAGATTCTCGAATTCACGAAGGATGAGAACTGCCCCGCGCGAAAAGTGGCGGAGCTGATCGCGGCCGACGGCGGACTGACCGCCGAACTGTTGCATCAGGCCAACAGCGCGCTGTTCGGCTGCCGGACGCCCACCTCTTCGCCGGTTGAAGCCTGCGTCCGGCTGGGGATGAAGCGGGTTCGCGCCGCGGTCATCAATCAGCACATCGTCAATGGGCTGGGCCGCACCCGACCAAAGCAGTTCGACGCCGGCAAATACTGGCAATCGACCCTGGCGGTCAGCGTGGCGGCACGGGATTTGTGCCAGCAGCTTCTGCCCGCACGGGTGGAAGACGCGGGCACGGCCGGTCTGCTCTGCGACATCGGCGTCGGAATGATGGCGTTCGGCATTCCAGAAGAATACGAGCCGGTGTTGACTCAATATGCCCGGACCGGCGACCCGCTCCACCGAATTGAGCGGCGCGTGTTGCAAATCTCGCACGCGGAGGTCGCGGCTTCGGTTCTTCAGGACTGGAAACTCGAAGCGGAAATCCTCGAAGCGGTGAAACACCATCACTTCGACGTGTGGGAGCGATCGCCGCAGAAGCCCGAGAAACTTTCGCGCATTGTCGCGGCAGCGGTGACGCTTTCGGAGATCGCGCTGAATGGGTCGGAAATGGAGCGGGTCGAGGCGATCTTTGCCCAGGTGGAGGCGCTGACCCCGAACGCCGACGCCCTTGTGAACAAACTGCTCGACGGGCTGGTTTCGCGCATCCAGCAAACGGCAGAAGCATTTTCGGTCGAACTCGGCTCGATCGATCAGATGAAGTCCAACTTCGACGACATGGCGCAGGGGATGCCGGACCTTCGGGCGCAAATGAGCTTCAAGCCCATGGCGCGGGAGAAGTTCGAATCATCATAGAGTCCCAGCGAGGCATCGCCGTGACGTTCGTGGTCGTCAAGCGATTTCGACGAATCGCCCGCTTGCGTTAGACTTCCCGCATGGAACGGCGTCGCCGCAACCGGCTTTGTGTCTGGCTCATCATTCTCGGGCTGAGCAATTTCCTGCTCTACGCGATTTTCTATCAGATCATCGGGGGCGATGCGCCCAACGGTTATGTAAAGCCCGTCGATGGCGAGAAGATCTATTACGTCCGCGGCCACTTTATTCACCGGGCCATCGGTTATGAGCAGGACGTGCCGCGATGGGTGTGGGTTTACAGCTACATCCACTCCATCAGCATCTGGCCTTCAATCGCCACCGTGCTGCTCGCCATGCTGACGCTGGCCAGCCCGCACATCATGGCGACGTATCAGCGCGGAATCATGCAGGGATCGACGCTGGTCACGGTGATGGCGACGGTGATCGTCATCGTCACGTCGATTATCACCATGGTCTTCATCACAGAATTCGCGAACAGCCTGTAGCGTCCGCCGTCTCGGCGGACGGCGAACCGGCGACTAAACTTTGACGTTACGATCGAGCCAGATGCCTGTCGCGCAGATAAACAAATGGGAAGCCCTGATTCACAAGGCTCTGCCGCGCCCTGAGTCACGACCCCAGCAGATCGAGATGGCGCAGGCGGTGGCCGATGCGTTGAGTCAGCGTCATCATCTCATGGTCGAGGCCGGCACGGGCGTCGGGAAGAGCTTCGCGTATCTGCTTCCCGCGATCGATCGCATCGTTTCGCACGGCGAGCGCGTCGTCATCTCCACCCATACCATCACGCTGCAGGAACAGCTCATCGACAAGGACATCCCGGCGCTGGCAGACCTTTT
>DATMEE010000447.1:0-14693 GCA_035557035.1 Phycisphaerae bacterium | reverse complement strand
GCAGTTAGTGACCGGAGACAGCTAGAGATTCAGGTAATAGAATTACCATAGCACCGTCTCAGGGAGGCGGTACAAGGCATGAGGCAATAGGCAGCAATCGGCAAGAGCCATTCGACAATGGAGATACGGGAATGAACCGCAAAAAGCGCAACACAGAGCCTCGTTTCAGCGGGGGGTTGGAGAAGATTTCGGGGGCGGCCGCGGCGTGGACCGGCCGTTCGACGGCCTTTCTTCGGGCGCTGCTGACGGTGGTGGTTTGGATCGCGACGGGGTCGCTGTTTGCTTATTCAGATTCGTGGCAACTGGTGATCAATACCGGAACCACGATTATTACTTTTCTGATGGTGTTCCTGATTCAGCGGTCGCAGAACAAAGACTCGCTGGCGGTGCATCTCAAGCTGAACGAAATTGTGGCGGTGCTGCAGGGCGCGAGCAACCGGCTGGTGGATGTCGAGTCACTTTCCGAGAATGAGCTGAACGTTCTGCACCAGCACTTTCATGAGCTGGCGCGGATGGCCGACCGCGAGCAGGACGTGGGCAAGTCTCATTCCATTGAGGAAGCCGAGGCGCGGCACAAGCGCAAGGCAGGAGAATAGTAAAAACTAATCCGCGGTTCTTGAATCGGCGGTGGGCAGGCGGCGGTCTTCGGGGAGGCGGGCGACCTTGTAGCCCACGGCGCTGTTGAGCGTCTGGCGATGGAAGGGTGAAGCCTGCTCCAGCAGGACGCTGAGGATCGTCGCGCCGTCGGTGTGCATTCGGCGCTCGTAATCGCGAATGAGTGCCTCACGCACGTCGTACAGCTCGCCGGCCAGGAGGAGCTGTTTTACGACGCCGTGATCGATCCGCACCACGCGCGGGGACGCAACGGCGGCGCGGGTGATTTCGTCGAGCTGGATATCGAGCATGTCGGCGAGCAGCGGGCGATTCCAGAGCGGCGGGCCGTCGCGGCGACCGGTGAAGAGGGCCATGCGCACGCGCCAGTCGTCGCCGGCGGCGTCGCGGGCTTTTGCGGCGAGGGTGTGAACGGTTTCGGAACGGCCGTCGATGCGATGGCGCCGAGCGTTGGTCAGGGTCGGGGGCCAGGTGCGGGGAAAGCTGTTGAGGTCGAGGCTGCGCATTTCGGCGAGCATGAGCAGATTGTGGGCGTTTATGTAAAAGGCGGCGCGAGTGGATTGAGTCGAAGCCGGCGACGAGCGCGGGCCATTGTCAGAGAGTTGCGCGAGCATGTGGTCGATTTGCGGGCCGGACCCGCGAAGTTCCGGGCGGCGAATGGAGTCGCCGTCGACGACGCGGGAGAGGACGAGGGCGTAATCAGCCCAGTCGATTTGAGCGGCGCCCGAGGGGTGAGAGGGATTGGGCGCCGGGGCATCTTCGACTGACATGGCGGCTTTTTGTGGTCTTGCGCAGGCACATTGGATGGCGACGAGGACGATTTGCAGCGTGACAAGCGGGCGGCTCATTTGGCAGTTCGTCCGCGGTTCCCCCGGGCCCTGGCGGGCCTGGGCTAAACAGTGCAGGCTCTGCTCATTTCCGCACGGGCTGTTAGCCCGTGCCACACGATGAACACGGTGCCACGCCGGTGACTACGGTCGCTCAAAGAGAACGGCGAGGCCCTGGCCGACGCCGACGCAGAGGGCGGCGAGGCCGCGTTTGGCGTTGCGGCGCTGCATTTCGCGGACGAGCGTCGTGGCGAGTCTTGCGCCGCTGGCGCCGAGGGGATGGCCCAGGGCGATGGCGCCGCCGTTGACGTTGAGTTTGGCCGGGTCGATGTCGAGATCGCGCGTGCAGGCGAGGACCTGGGCGGCGAAGGCCTCGTTGATTTCGATCAGCTCGAGGTCGCTCATTTTCCAGCCGGCGCGGGCGAGGGCCTTGCGCGTGGCGGGAACGGGGCCGATGCCCATGCAGGCGGGATCGACGCCGGCCGAGGCGCTGTGCCGTACGAAAGCCATTGGTTTCAGCCCGAGGCGCTGGGCGGCTTTCGCTTCCATCAGGAGGAGTGCCGCGGCGCCGTCATTCAGGCCGGAGCTGTTGCCGGCGGTGACGGTGCCGCCTTCGCGGAACGCGGGCTTGAGCTTTGCCAGCGTCTCCAATGTTGTATCGGGGCGCGGGTGCTCGTCTTTGTCGATGGTGGTCTTTTTTCCGCGCTCGGCTTCGACTTCGACGGGAACTATTTCTTCGGTGAAACGGCCGGCCTCGACGGCGGCTTTGCAGCGCATCTGGCTTTCATGGGCGAAACGGTCCTGGGCTTCGCGGGAGAGCTTGTATTTTTCGGCGACGTTTTCGGCGGTCTCCCCCATGCTGAACGGGTGAAACATTTTCGCCAGCTTCGGGTTGGTCATCCGCCAGCCGAGGGTGGTGTCGTACAGGGTCTGGTTGCCGCGGACCCACGGTTCGTCAGGCTTCGGCAGCACCAGGGGGGCGCGGCTCATCGACTCGCAGCCGCCGGCGATGAAGACGTCGCCGTGGTTGGCTTCGATCATGCGGGCGGCAAGGGCGACGGCTTCGAGGCCGCTGGCGCAGAGGCGGTTGACGGTCGCGCCGGGAACGGAGTCGGGCAGCCCCGCGAGCAGGGCTGCCATTCGCGCGGCATTGCGGTTGTCCTCGCCCGCCTGGTTGGCGGCGCCCCAGTAGACGTCGTCGACGAGGGCGGGGTCGATTTTGGTTCGTTCGACGAGTTTGCGGATAACGAGCGCGCCCAGATCGTCGGGCCGCACGGTGGCGAGCCCGCCGCGATGACGGCCGAAGGGGGTCCGGAGACAGTCAATGATAACAGCTTCTCGCATGACGAAAGTATATTCAGGATACTTCGCCACGGCGAGTGCGCTCGCAACGTGTGCGCATTGCGAATCGGCAAGGTGCTTCGACGCTGGTGCTCCTCAGCGTGACGAACGGATCCCGCGCCGTCTCCAGCGATTTCGAATGCCTGCGAGCCAAAGCGTGAGCATTATCGCGAGCGCTGCCGCGGTTCCGGGGCCGCAAGCGTCCTGTCCGCAGTTTGGCGCGGGACCGGGGGCCGGGCCGCCGGTGTTGTCGTTTGCGTTGTTGTTCAGGTTGGCGTTTTCGTTTGTGTTGGCGTTCTCGTTCTGGTTGGTGTTGGAGTTGTCGTTCTCGTTTTGATTCTCGTTTTCGTTTGAGTTCTGGTTT
The DNA here is from genome assembly GCA_035557035.1 of Phycisphaerae bacterium. GTDB lineage: Bacteria > Planctomycetota > Phycisphaerae > UBA1845 > UTPLA1 > JADJRI01. The sequence continues at coordinate 11,549 of DATMEE010000447.1, read as the reverse complement.
TCATTCTCGTTTTGGTTCTCGTTCTCGTTCGTGTTGTCGGGGATGTCGTTCGTGAACCGCAGAACGACCTGGATCGGAGAATATTCTACGTCCACGGAAATATCATCGGGAAAGCTAGTGTTATCGACGCTCGAGAATGAGCCGGTGACGGCGGCGGCCGTGAGGATCGTCACGGTGTCGTCATCCTCGGGCACAAAATCGTCAAGGAGTGTCACCTCGAGCGTGCCGTCCAGGGTCGCCGTTCCCGCGACGGCGAGCTGGTCATGATCCGTGCCCGCGACGAGTCCGCCGACTTCAATCGCCAGCGTACCGTTAGTGCCCTGCAGATAATCACCCGGCCGGCCGCTCGCTGCGTCACCTATGAGTACAAGAACACCAGGCGAGCCGCCGGGCGCCACCGTGCCGCCGTTGTTGTTGAGGCGGCGAACGAGAAGCGTTCCGCCGCCGCGAACCGAACCCGCATTTAGCTCAAACATGCCGCCAAACGAACCCGGCGCCCGGACATTCGTGCCTGCGTCGATCTGCCAGTCGCCACCGTTGTTGCGAATGTTTGAGTCGGCGAAGTCGAACGTGCCGGTCGAAACGCGAATCAATCCGCCGGCGTTGTTGTCAAAGAACTCGAAAAAGTCGGCCAGCACGGAAGCCGTGCCAGTGCCCGTGGTCTTCTGGATTGTGCCGTTATTCTGAATAGGAAGATTTACGAGACCCGCAGTTCGCAGCGCCGCTCCGTCATATATTTCCACCACCCCTCCAGGCTGGACGGTGATGGTGCGGTCGCTGGTGGCGAGCGTGCCCTGCAGAATATCGACCTCGCCCCCGATGAACAGATCGCCGAACGTGCTCTGGTTGGGCCCGTTCTTCTCAAGGCGCGCGCCGGCCATCAAAGTAACGGGCGGAAAAATCCGCGCACCGTCGATTTCCAGCAGACCGGTGATGCTGAGCTCGCCGAAGGGTGCGGCACTCGGTCCAATTTCGGCGGACTCCTCCAGAATGAGTCGTTCGACAACGACCGACTGGTTCTCGCCGACGTTGACTGCGGTATTCGAGTCCGTGTCCGCCACGACGACATCGCCCGGTCCGTTGATATCGACGCCGGTCAGGAGTTCAAAGCCGAACGGCGTGGCAAAGGTAAGAGTCGCGTCTTGGTCAACGGTGAATTCGCCGGCGGATTCACCGTCGCCGATCAGCTCAATGGCTCCATTCTGCACATGCAGCAGTCCATCGTTCAGGAAATTGACGGCCCATGTGCTGGTTTCGGATCCAGAGGATTTTTGGATGGCGCCATCATTGTCGATGGTGCCCAAGCCGAATGCGGTTTGCAGGATGTCGGCATCGCTTTGCATGTCGATTGTCGATCCGAGATTATTGATGAGCATCGAGGGACCTCCGCCGCCGGGAACATTTCCGATGGTGAGGTCGCCGCCCTGCCATGTCATGGTTCCGACATTGACGAACCATAGATTTCCGTTCCCATGAGAAGCCGAACCGCCCAGATGCTTCGCGCCATCGCCGGCCAGGGTCGTTCCGGCATTCGGTTGAACCAGGGCGATGTTCGCATTGGCGCGGGCAAAGCCGCCGGCATTCCAGGTCACCGGGCCGAGGAAATCGGCAGTGAAGGTCAGGGCGAGCGTGTTGTTCAGGACGAAGGCGCCGTTCGATTGGAGAACTGTTCCGGCCGTGACGCTGGACGAGGCCGCTACGGTGCAATTCTGGGTAATGGTGAGATCGTCATTGACGCCGGGCGGCGAAGGGCACAGCGGCGCGGGCGAGGGCGTGCGGGTCCAGTTGAGGCATTTTTGAGTTCCGCAGTCGCAGCAGGTCTGCCAGATGCCATCGCCGCAGAAATTGTTGAAGGTCAAGGCGTCGGCATGCGCGGCTGGGATGAACGCGGGGAATATTCCGAATGACGCGGATAGAAGAACAGCAAGGAAGCGATGCGGCCTCATTTTCATTCCCCTTCAAAGACACGCGAGAGAACGGCTCGATTCATCTTAGGGGAAGCGATGGGTGCAATTCAAATCTGGCTATGTCATGTGCGCCAAACCATGTGGCCTCGGCGAGGCCAAGGCGAGCGCCGGCGAAAACACTCATGTGCATCAGGGAAATCGCGATTGCGGCGGCGACTGCGATATCGGGCTTACAGGGCGTGATAGAGGAACCCGTGGGCGGTCTTCTCGCCGAGCTCGCCCTTGGCGACGTGGCCGTTGAGCAGGGCGTTGGGGGCGTAGCGCTCGTCGTCATTTGTCTGGGCGTGGAAATCCGCCAGCAGGCGCTGACAGATGTCCAATCCGACGAAATCGGCGGTGGCGAGGGGGCCTTCGTTGTAGTTGAAGCCCAGCTCCATGGTGAGATTGACATCGCGCGCGAGGGCGATGGTCTCGGCGACAAGGGCCGCTTCGTTCATGACCGCCATGAAAATGCGGGCGTAAATCCACATGGGGCGGTCGGCGGGCTTTTCCAGCATGGCGGCGAAATCCTTCAGCGCCGGGCTGGCCTTCCAGGAGGACGGACTTTTCAATTTCGTCTCGTACGCGGGCATGGGCTCGTGGTTCGAATAGTCGTAAAAGCCGCAGCCGGACTTTCGGCCGAGCCGGCCTTCGGCGACCAGCTTTTGCTGAATCTGATTCGGCGCGAATCGGCGCGGCTTGCCGAAGCCTTCGAAAACCGTCTCGGTGACGCGGAGGTTGATGTCCAGGCCGATGAGATCGAGCAGCTCAAACGGTCCCATGCGAAAGGCGCCCACTTTTTTCATGGCATTGTCGATGGTGGGAATGTCGGCGTCGCCGGATTCGAGCAGCCGCAGGGCTTCGAGATAAAACGGGCGATTGACGCGGTTTCCGATGAAGCCCGGCGAGTCCTTCACCTTGACGGCCGTCTTGTCGAGTGCCGTGCAAATGGCACGAGCGTCGACCATGGCCTGCTCGGAGGTGTTCGCCCCGCGGACCAGCTCCACAAGCTTCATCACCGGGGCCGGATTGAAAAAGTGCATGCCGAGGAATCGTGAGCCGTGCTTGAGTCCTTCGCCCAACTGGGTGATCGAAAGACTCGACGTATTGGTCGCGAGCAGCGTGCGGGCCGAAGCAACGGCATCGAGCTGCGCGAGGATCTTGCGCTTCAAGCCCGTGTCCTCGTGCACGGCCTCCACCACCACTTCGGTGTTCTTGAAGTCGGACATATCCCTGGCGACATGAAGTCGCGCGACCAGGGCATCGCGGTCGTGGCGGGGAAGGCTGCCGCGAGCGACGCGGGCGTCCAGACGTTCGACGATGCGGGCGTAGGCCGCTTTCACCAAGTCGGGGCTGACATCGAGCGTGTGAACGATAAATCCCGCGGCCGCAGCGGCCTGCGCGATTCCTCCACCCATGGTACCCGATCCAATGACGCCAAAGTGCCTCTCGCTATTCACCCGAAAACTCCGCTGGCCGCTTCTCCATGAAGGCACGCACGCCTTCGCCGTAATCCCTTGTCCGACCGGCTATTGTCTGCAACTGAGCCTCATACTCAAGTTGGGCGTCGAGGTCGTGGCCGTAACCCGCGAGCATCGCCTGTTTCGTCAGGATCAGCCCCCTTGTGGGCCGCCGGGCGATTTGTTCGGCGAGCTGGCGGGCCGTCGCGGCGAGCGTTTCGGGCTCGGCGACGCGATGGACGAGTCCTAATTGTAATGCGGAATCAGCGGAAATGGCATCGCTCATCCAGGCGATCTCCAGCGCTTTGGGGTAGCCCACAATTCGGGGCAGGAGCCACGTCATTCCGCTGTCGGGAACCAGTCCGATATTGCTGAAGGCCGCGACGAACTTCGCGTTTTTTGCGGCGATGCGCAGATCGCAGGCCAGGGCCAGGCTCCACCCGGCGCCGGCCGCGGCGCCGTTGATGGCGGCGATGGTCGGAATGGGCAGCTTGTAAAGCGCCGCGACGACCGGGTTGTAGCCGGCGCGGAGGCGCGCGCCGAAGTCGTAGGGCCCTTCGCGACTTGTGGCCTCCTTCAGGTCCTGACCCACGCAGAATGCGCGGCCCGCGCCGGTAAGCAGGAGGCAGCGGATTGATTTTTCCTTCACGACGGCGCGCAGCTCCTTTGCGAGTTCGCTGGTCATCCGGTCGTTGGCGGCGTTCATTTCGTTGGGGCGATTCAGCGTGATGGTGCGCACGCCGTTGGCGTCGTTGATTTGGAGGGTTTCGTAGCTCATCGGGGTGTCTCGCGGCGTCTTCTAAGACAAAATCCTCTCGCGTGCTCCCGGACCCTTCGGGTCCGGGCTAAACGGTTCGATCGCGTTTCCGCGTATTTATATTCGGCGGTTGGGTGCTTATTTGCCGGTGTATTTCGGCTTTCGTTTTTCGACGAACGCCTTCATGCCTTCCTTCTGATCGTCGGTTCCGAAGAGCATGTAGAACATTTTTCGCTCGTAGTCGAGGCCTTCGGACAAGGTTCCTTCAAATGCCTTCAGCACCGCCTCCTTGGCAAAGCGCACGGCCATCGGCGACTTCGACGCGATGTCCATTGCGATCTTCATCGACTCTTCCACCACCAGGGCATCGGGGACGACGCGCGTCACCAGGCCGAAGGATGCGGCCTCTTTCGCGCCGAAAAATCGCCCGGTGAGGATCAATTCCATTGCCCGGAATTTGCCGGCCTCGCGGGTGAGGCGCTGGGTGCCACCGGCGCCGGGAATGACGCCGAGGTTGATTTCCGGCTGGCCGAACTGGGCGCCCTCTCCGGCGACGATCATGTCGCAGTGCATGGCCAGTTCGCAACCTCCGCCGAGGCAGAAGCCGTTGACTGCGGCGATGATCGGTTTGCGGACTTTTCGGATGCGCTCCCAGCGGGCGAGATTGTTGCGCTCGTACATGTCGACGACGCTGGCATCGGCCATTTCCTTAATATCCGCGCCGGCGGCGAAGGCGCGGTCGTTTCCGGTCAGGACCACGCAGCGGACGGCCGGGTCGGAGTCGATCGATTCGAGCATGCCGATCAGTTGGTCCATCAATGGAATATTCAGCGCGTTCAATACGTCGGGGCGATTCAGCCGAAGCATCGCCACCGCCCCATCGATTTGCCTGAGAATGAACTCCTCGGACATGCGTTACTCCTCTGATCAGGACGAGGGGTAGAGAATCGCCGGAATTTCCTTTTTCGACAAGTATTGAACTTCGCCGAGAGCATCGGGCGGCAGAGCGCCGACCAAGCTCAGCCGCAAGATCGGTAGTGGTTGCACGAAATGGCGACCCCTGTTATTTTACCATGTTTGCCCTGTCACCGGCCGGCATGTATCCCGCTCACGTCGAGCTGGACCGGTCTTGTGTTAAATGACGCGGCGCGGCGCAAGCCCGCGCCCGCTCGGAGCGAATCGACGCCGGGGCCCTCGGCCTTCGAGAACACTGACTTGCGAGTGCGCCGCGCGCGTTGCGTCGGCGTCGGGATCCAGGAACCTTTTTTCATGCTGAACATCGACAACGATACCCTCGCCCTGATTGACGTTTCGGACGACGAACTGAATCTAGAGCTTTCCGCCGTTTTCGGCAGCGGCCAGCCGGACATGGCTGTGCTGGATCGGAAGCTCGACAAGTCGGCGGCGGAATACAAGGCCGACACAATCCTGAAGGGCCGGGTGATCGGCACGAGCGGGAATGAAGTCATCGTGGACGTGGGCCTCAAGAGCGAAGGCTATGTGCCGCTCAGCGAGTGGGATGATCCTAGCGACATCGATCCGGGCGACGAAATCGAGGTTCTTCTCGAACAGATCGAAAACGAAACCGGCGTCTTGCAGCTTTCGAAGCGCAAAGCCGATCGTATCCGTGGCTGGGAGCGCCTGCTGGAGACGCACAAGGAGGGCGACAAGGTTTCCGGCCGGTGCATGAAGAAGATCAAGGGCGGGCTGCTTGTCGATATTGGCGTTCCGGTTTTTCTGCCCGCCAGCCAAGTTGACACACGACGGCCGGGCGACGTATCGCATTACATTGGCAAGACCATCGATGCGGTCATTTTGAAGATAGACGAGGAGCGCCGCAACATTGTCATCTCGCGGCGCAAGCTGATCGAAACCGAACGGGCGCTTTCCAAGACCAAGCTGATGGGCGAGCTGGAAATCGGCCAGATTCGTGAAGGCACCGTCAAGAACATCGCCGACTTCGGGGCGTTCATCGACCTGGGCGGCATCGACGGCCTGTTGCACATCACCGACATGAGCTGGGACCGCATCGGGCATCCGAGCGAAATGCTGCGGATCGACGACAAGGTCAAAGTGAAGGTGCTGAGCTTCGACAAGGAAAAAGAGAAGATCGCGCTGGGTCTCAAGCAGACGCTGGCGAACCCGTGGGACGACGTGGAGCAGCGGTACACGGTCGGCTCGAAGGTCAAGGGCGAGGTGGTGAACATCACGCCGTATGGCGCGTTCATCAAGCTCGAAAGCGGGATCGAGGGGCTGGTTCACATTTCCGAGATGTCATGGACGCGGCGCATCAGCCATCCTTCGGAGATGCTGAACGTGGGCGACACGATCGAGGTCGTGGTCCTCGAAATCAACAAGGACAAACAGGAAATCTCGCTGGGTCTCAAGCAGACCGAAACCAACCCGTGGACGAAGGTCGCGGAAAAGTATCCGCCCAACACCGTCGTCACGGGGAAGGTGCGAAACCTGACCAACTATGGCGCTTTCATCGAGATTGAAGAAGGCATCGACGGACTGCTGCACGTCTCGGATATGAGCTGGACGAAGAAGGTCAGCCACCCCTCGGAAATGCTGAAGAAGGGGGACGAACTTCGCTGCGTCGTTCTCTCCGTCGATCAGGACAAATCGCGCATCGCCCTGGGTCTCAAGCAGCTCACCGAAGACCCCTGGCTGCGGGCGATTCCCGATCGCTACATCCCGGGCATGATCGTGCAGGGCAAGGTGACGAAGATCACCAACTTCGGCGTTTTTGTCGAACTGGAATCCGATCTCGAAGGCCTCTTGCACGTCTCCGAGTTGTCCGACGAGCACATCGACGACCCCCACAAGGCGGTGCAGATCGGGCAGGAACTCGAAGTGAAGATCCTGCGCGTCGATACACAGGATCGAAAAATCGGTCTCTCGAAGAAGCGCGCCGACTGGGCCGCCAATGCCGGCGAGGATGGCGAAGGCCGGTCCATTCCCAAACAACGCCGCGGCGGGCTTCACGGCAGCGCGGGCGAAGAGCCCTCGGACAATATCCTGAGCACCGCATCGCTGTTCACCGAACCGGCGGCGACGCCGAAGGAAGAGGCTCAGTCCGAAGAAAATGAAGAATAAGTGCATGCACCCGCGATGAATTGATGCAGAGCGGGTCAGATTCGACTAACATACTATGTACGCGAGCCCGGTCGGTGTTCCGCCGGGCTCGCGGTTTTTTTGCGAACGGAGATTTCAGCAAGGAATCCGGCCGATAACAAGAGCAAGACTGAAGGTGTATGCAGGCGGCTCTACTATTGGACATCGAGAATAGCCGGAAGCACGCTCCGCATTGAACCGATGTAGGCTCCGGAACCGCATCATCCTGTCGACCATCGCCCACGCGTCGAGATCAAGGAGTCATGCCCATCACCGTCGAACCCGGATTACAACAGTATCTAAAACAGATCAACGAGTGCGCGCTTCTAACGGCCGAGGAGGAGCGGGATCTCGCCCGGAGCATCGCGCGGGGCATGTCGGCGCCGGAGCGTTTCGCCCGTGGCGAAATCACGCTTCAGGAGCGCGAAGGTTTCGAGCGCGAGGGCAATGAGTCGCGAGAACGCATGATCCGCGCCAACCTGCGCCTCGTCGTCAGCATCGCGAAGATTTATGCCAACCGGGGAATGCCCCTCTCGGACTTGATCGAGGAGGGAAATCTCGGTTTGCTGCGGGCGGTTGAAGGGTTCGACCCCGACATGGGTTCGCGCTTCAGCACCTATTCGAGCTGGTGGATCAAACAGTCAATCAAACGGGCGCTCATCAACACGGTTCAGCCCGTACACATTCCGGCGTACATGGTTGAAATGATCGGGCGCTGGAAACAGGTTCACAACAAGCTGCAGGACGAACTTGGCCGCCCGCCTTCCATAGGGGAGATCGCGCTGCGGATGGAAATGCCGGAGCGCAAGGTTCGCATCATCAAGCGCGCGGTCAAGGCCTTCAACGCTCCCACCCAGTCGGCGACGGTTGAGAATGGGCTGTCGCTTTCCGACATGCTGCCCGACGATCGCGCGCCCTCGCCCGAGGCGGCGATCTTCAGCCAGGCCGAGTCCGAGCGGATCGCCCAGTTGCTCGACGTGCTCGACGAGCGCGAGGCGACGATCCTTCGGCTGCGATATGGCCTCACCGATGAAGAGCCGCTGACGCTCAAGGAAATCGGCGCGCGAATCGGGCTAACGCGCGAGCGGGTTCGTCAGCTTGAGGCCGAAGCGCTGCGGAAGCTGGAAAAGAGCCTGGCCGAACCCGTCTGATTCCGTCCTATTCGGTACATCGTCGAAGCGTCGATTCGCGGCCAACCGCACGCTTTCGACGCATGATTCTGGAATCAACGCGCGCGATAGAATTGACAGGTGCGTGCCACTTGATTAGAAACAGAAAGCCCGGCCGGGCGGCAGTGGAGACCTGTCTTGGCGACGATGCCGACTCCCAGAACGCTTCCGTTCATGACGTGGGGCCGCGGCATCGCGGAAAGTTTTGGAGAATTCCTGGTCTTCGGCCTGCGCGCCGTCGCGTGGATCGTGCGTGACATGTTTTCGCCTCAGGCTTGGCGGCTGCTTCTGCCCCAGCTCTACGAAGTCGGCTGGCGCTCGCTCCCGGTCATTCTCGTTACCGGCTCATTTGTCGGAATGGTCATCGCCGTGCAGTCGCTGGAGCAGTTCCGCGCGGTCGGTCTCGAGGACCGCCTCGGCTCGATCGTGAATCTTTCCGTCGTGCGCGAGCTTGGTCCCGTGCTGGCCGGCATGATGCTAGCCGGCCGCATCGGCGGCGCGTTGACCGCCGAATTGGGCACGATGAACGTGACGGAGCAGATCGACGCGCTGCGCAGCATGGGGGTCGATCCGATTCGTTATCTCGTCGCGCCGCGCCTGTTCGCGTGCATCGTGCTCACGCCGATGCTCACGTTGTATGCCGACTTCACCGGCGCGCTGGGCGGATGGTTCGTGTGCGTGATCCAGGGCGGCGTTGATTCGGGGCCGTATCAGGCGTACACCGCGGAAGTGGTGGAGAATTTCGACCTGTTCAGCGGGTTATTGAAGAGCCTTTTCTTTGGCGCCGCCATCGGGGCGATCAGTTGCTACAAGGGATTCTATTGCAAACCCGGCGCCGAAGGCGTGGGTCGTGCCTGCACGGCGGCATTTGTGGCGTCGTTCGTCTCGATTTTGATCATGGACTACGTTCTGGCCGTGATTCTTCAATCCGTCAGCATATACTTATGGGGCTTTCGCTCCCTTATTTAGCACGTCATGACGGCCAACGACCCCGATCAGATTCCCATCCTTGAATTACGAAACGTGTCGAAGCGGTTCGGGAACCTCGTCGTCCTCGACGGACTCAATCTGTCGATGAAATCCGGCGACAGCACGGTGATCATCGGCGAATCGGGCACGGGCAAGAGTGTGCTGCTCAAGCATATCGTGGGCTTGCTTCGCCCGGACGCCGGCGAGATTTATTTTCACGGGCGGCGCATCGACAATCAAAGCGAAGACGAGCTGGTGCCCGTTCGCCGGCGGATCGGGTTTTTGTTCCAGCTTAGCGCGTTGTTCGACTCCATGACCGTCAGCGAAAACGTCGGCTTTCCGCTGACGCGGCACTCCAGCATGACCCCCGAGGAAATCCGGCTCACGGTCGCGGAGAATCTCCGCCGGGTGGGGCTGGAGGGATTCGAGGAACGGAGGCCGGGGCAGCTTTCCGGCGGTCAGAAGAAGCGCGTCGGCCTGGCCCGAGCCATCGCGCTGAAGCCTGAAATCGTGCTGTACGACGAGCCGACGACCGGGCTGGACCCCATCCGTGCCGATGTCATCAATGAACTGATCCTCAAAATGAAGCAGGAGCTTCGAATTTCCAGCATCGTGGTCACCCATGACATGGCCAGCGCGTATAAAGTGGGAGACCGGATCGTCATGTTGCAGCATGGCAGAATCATCGCCGATGGACCGCCCGACTTTTTCCGAAACTCCAGCGATCCGATGGTGCGGCGGTTCGTTGATGGGCACGCTTCCCCAAAGGACCTCGAAGCCCTGGATTGATTTACGCGGAGACGTTTCATGCGTGAAATGAAAGTGAAGCTGGCCGTCGGCATCTTCGGGCTGTTTTGTCTCGGGACGCTGGGGTTGCTGGTGTTCGCATTTGGCGGCGGGCAGAACCTGTTCATGTCGACTTATGACATCAACGTGCGTTTCAAGGACATCGCGGGGGGACTGCAAAGCGGCCAGAGCGTGACGCTCAAGGGCAAGCGCATCGGGCAGACAAAGAAGGTCGAATTCTGGGACCCCGGCAACGTGGCGTCCGGCATTCGCGTGATCGTCGCGGTGGACTCAGAGGTGTTGATCCCTCAGGGAGCGGACATGAAAGTCGGGGCCAACCTGATGGGGTTCGGCAAACCCGCGCTGACCATTGACGTGTACGATTTGTCCGGTGCGCCATCTCTGACGACGGACGGCTCGGCCGTCATCATGGGGTCGACGATCTCGCCAATCGACCAGATGCTGCCGCCGGAGATGCAACATTCGTTGACGGCGGCGGTCGAGGGGTTCACGAAGCTGTCGGAATCACTGACGCCCGTCGCGGAGAACCTGACAGTTCTGCTTGAACAGCGCGACATCTCTATCGTAGATGCCAACCAGGCGGCGGCGAACATCGCGACGCTCGTGCAGCGATTCGATCTTGTGCTGAAGAACCTCAATGTGGTGCTGGCGGACATGGAGAACGTCGAGAACCTCAAGGCGACCTTCGCCAACGCGCGGACCATGTCGGAGCGCGGCGTGGCGTTCATGGACAAGCTGGACCGGCTCGGGGACCAGGGGTTGGTGCTGGCCACGGATGCGACTGCGCTTCTGCGGGACATGCGCGGGTCGATCGAGAAGTTGTCGACTTTGTTGACGGAATTCAATAAGACGGGCGCGACGCTGAATGATACAAAAGGCACCGTCGGTCTGCTGTTGAACGACAATCGGTTGTACGAGGAATTGATTCTGTCGGCCCGGCGGCTCTCGGCGGCGCTGGACGAATTGCGGGCGGCGATGGAGGTGATGAAGAAAGAGGGATTTAAGGTAAAACTCTGAGGGAATGCGACTCTCAAGCGGCGGATCGGAAGTAGTTCTCGCCTCGCTGGCGCTTCGGCCTCGGAATGGTCGCCCTTCGCTGACATGGCGAACACTATGGTTCTTTCTCGAACTGAAATGTTCCGCTGTCGAGCGCGTTGACGCGGATCTTGTCCCCCGGAGCGAATTCTCCTGCAAGCAGCTGGCGGGCCAGGGGGTTCTCGATTTCCTGCTGAATAAGGCGCTTGAGGGGGCGGGCGCCGTAGGTGGGGTCGTAGCCCTCGCGGGCCAGGCGGTCGCGGGCGGCCTGGGTGAGTGTCAGGTGCAT
>DATMEE010000446.1:0-3389 GCA_035557035.1 Phycisphaerae bacterium | reverse complement strand
TCGTCAGCAGCAATCGCAGTCCCGTGCCCGCCAATGCAGCCGATCCGATCTGCTCCGGCCACCTTGAGGCAACGAGGATCACGGGAATGAACGCCAGAATTGCCGTACCCAGGCAAATGCCGGCGATCACTTTCATGCTCTGCACGCCGTCATCACCCCAGCGGGCCTGGGTTGGCGCATAGCCGATCGAGGCCGCGGCAAGGACAGCGACGACAAGCGAGGCGACACAGGCAATGGAGAGTTTCAACGTATGATTACCGATTGAGCTTGTTAAGTTGCCTGATCATGATGAAGAGGCCGAGACCCATTCCCAGCAGCAGCCCGACAAACAGACCCCACGGGTCAGACCCATACTTTTGATCTACGAGGCGGCCAAGGTATCCGAAAACCAATAGGGCGACGACGAACTCAAAACCGATGCCGCTGTATCGCAGTCCGAGGGCGAGGAATCTTGAATCGGCATCCTTCTTGCCGGGCTGTTCAGGCTCCTCCATAACTACTTCGTGAAAAAAAGTACGAAGTCTGTCACAAAAAAAGAGCGGTGATTTCGACCGCCCCCGATTCGCGCAAAACGGCCGGTCTGGCCGTTAGGACTCGGAGTCTAGCGACTTGCCGCGAACGGTGTCAATAGCGCTTTTCAGGGCGAGAACGAGTAGTAATCAGCCCGCCAAAAATGCCTTCGCGGGCCGTGGTTTGCGACCTGCGGGACCGCCCCATCTTCTCATCGTCGCAAGCCGAAAACAGACCACGCGTTACAATTCAAAGATGCCCACGCCGCTGGAACAACTCTCTCAAAATCTTTCCCGCCTAGCCACGCATTACGACGTGACCGGGCTGTGGCCGGAGCTTTCGCTGCAATTTCTAACGCAGGCCGGCGCCTGGACCTGGATCGTCCCGCGCGAATACGGCGGCCTCGGACTGGACCCGTTGTCGCAGATCGCCGCATACGAAGCGGCGGCGGCGGGGTGCATGTCGTGCGCACTGATCCTGACCCAGCGCGACGGCGCCTGCGAATTCATCGCCTCGTCGGAAAATCAAGCTGCGAGGGCCGCACTGCTTCCTCGACTCGCCCGCCACGAGCTGATGGCTTCCATCGGCATCAGCCATCTCACTACGAGCCGGCAGGGGGCCAAGCCCGCGTTGACCGCGAGCGCCGAAGGCAACGCATACCGCTTGAATGGCTTTATTCCCTGGGTCACCGCCGCCCCCATGTGCGACGGAATCGTCACCGCCGGCGTGCTGAACGACGGCGGGCAGCTACTCGTCTGGTTGCCGCTGAAGGCTGAGGGCGTGCTGATCGATCCACCGATGAGGCTGATGGCGCTGCAAAGCTCGCAGACCTGCGAGGTGCATTGCCGCAACGTGCGCATCAACGCCGAACACGTGCTCCGAGGTCCACTCGACGACGCGCTGCGCCGTCGCTCGCCGGTGAAATCGCTCATCGTCTCGGCGACGGGCATCGGTCTCGCGGGTGCGCTGGTCCGCGACATGACCGCCCACGCCGGCGACACGAAGGGGCCGCTCCGCGAGCTGCTCGATGACGCGATCGCGCGGTACGAAGGGACACGCACCCGGGTGATGTCCTTCGCCGCGGACCTGGCTCAACCCGATTCGAACATTCCCAAGTTGGAGATTCGCGTGGCCGTGAACGATCTGCTGATGCGGCTCGCCCTCGCCGCCATCACCTTCGGCAAGGGCACCGGCTTCATCCGCCAGCGCGACACGCAGCGCCTCGCCCGCGAAGCGCTGTTTTTTCTCGTCTGGTCGGCCCCGGAAGATGTCAGATCAAAGACACTCGCCAACTTCCTCGAACCCCCGATCCTCGAAACAAAATCAATGCCGATCTAACCAGAGCCGCCCCCAAACAGAGCCGCGCCCGTAAGGAAGCGGTAACCGCTCCATCCTGAAGGATCGCCAGAGTTTGTGGCGGGGCTACGACGAAGATCTGCTGCGGCAGGGCGCCGAATCAGGTCCCGACGTGCAAGCGCACGCCGCGATCATTCGCAGCGCCCTCGCCCTCGAATGCCCACCGCTCCCTTACGGTCGCGGCTCTGTTAGACCGGCGTCTGCGGCATCGCCTCCAGCGATTCCTCCGAAACCGATTCCGGCGGCCGCTCCAACCCCAGCCACGGCACGATAATTCCCGGCAGTGACCAAACGATTTGCACCAGCCGGATCGACAGCGTCAGCGCCAGCATCGTCGAGTAATCGCACCAATTCCCCTGCACCAGCACCCGAATGAACACCGCCTCCATCAGCCCGAAGCCCTGGAAGCTGATCGGAATGGCCGCAAAGAGAAACCCCACGACCGTGGCGATCAGCACCGCGAAATACAAATCCCATTCCGTCTGTCCGCCGGTCGCGTGCATTCCGAACCCGCGCGCCAGCAGATAAACGTACGTCACCAGGCAAACATGACTCGCCAGCGTCACCAACAACGCCAGAAAAACCTCCATCTTGTGATAACGAAAGCTGAACGTCGTCTCGTCGATGCGCTTGATCTTCTCGGCAAACGGCAGCTTGCTCAGCCACCGCTCGTAACCCAGGGCCGCACGAACCCGGCGCGAGAAGAAGACAAGGCCCACCGCGACCAGTCCCGCCGTCAAATAGCCGACGACCTGCCCATACGCGCCGATTCGCCCCGTCCGTCCGGCAAACATCAGCACGATCGCCGCAATGAGTAGAAAACTCAGCAGACCCACAACCCGATCCAGCACGACGACCGTCACGCCCTGCACGCGCTTGTCCGTGCGCTTCGCGATGTGATACGCCTTGTAAAGATCGCCCCCGGTCGAACCAGGCATCGCAAAGTTGAAGAAGTTCCCAGCGAACGTCAGCAGCAGGGCATCGCGAAAGCTGATCACGATCTCCTGCGTCGCCAGCAACAGCCGCAGCCGCCACGCGATGACAAACGTCACCGGCGCGAACGCCGCCAGCGCCCAACCGGTCCACGACCAATCCGCGTTCCGGATGACGGTCTTCAGCCCGCGCTCGATGCGCGGCACTCTCGGATCGACCTTCGCCGCCCTGACCGGCGGGTCGTACGAAATCTCACGTACCGCGCCTGTGTCGGCATCCTGAATCGTTAGCCGGCCCGCCGCCTCGGAAACAAGCAGATACCGTTCTTTCGCGCCTGCCTCCAGCCGCACGTAATCATTCAGCGTGACCTTCGTGCTCAGATACCAAAGCGCGGCCGCGCACACGCCGATCTTCAGAAGACGCAGGCCCCACTTCTTCGCGGTCGCACTCAATGCGGGTTCCTAAAAAGAGAGCGCGGCCGCGTTGTGCCACAACGCTGCTTCCCTTCGCTCCAAAGGAGCGAGGGAGTGTAGTCACGGGTGAAGCGCAGCGGAACCCGTGGACTTCTCGTGCTTCCATAACAGTCCGCT
>DATMEE010000445.1:0-4121 GCA_035557035.1 Phycisphaerae bacterium | reverse complement strand
GTGCGCACGAACGCGCCGCCCTTGCCGGGCTTCACGTGCTGGAACTCCACGATCTGGAACAGCGTTCCGTCCAGCTCCAGCGTCATGCCGTTCTTGAACTCGTTCGAGGGGCATTCGCGGAATCCTTCAAAGTCAGGAGAGTGTAACGCCGAAATTGAAACTCTGAAATACACAATCGTTCACATCTGCGCCTCGCGAACGATGAGAATCGCGCGATGCCAGCGCTCCGAATGACGCGCTCGGGTCCGAGCTTTACAATGCCTTGGGTGCGTGTGCCGTTCGTCGTTCGGAGCTTCCTTTCGCGAGTTTGGATCGCATGGACAAGACAAAACTGCCGCCGCTGAAGGTCGTGTGGTCCGACGGGTCGCTGTTACTGCGCGGACGGAACGGCGTCATCGAAGGTGTCGCCGCTCGCCACGCTCGCGTGCTGCCGGACGAGCGGGGCCGGCTCGGAGAGATTCTGCGCGCGGACGATCCATGGTTCGAAAAGTTCGGGCAGGTCTATTACACGACCACCTATCAGGGGGTGGTGAAGGCGTGGCACTATCACCGGCTCCAGACCGATCATTTCTATTGCGTCCGGGGGGCGGTCAAGCTGGGCCTCTACGACGCGCGCGACACATCGCCGACGCGCGGCGAGGTGAACGAGGTTTTTCTGAGCGAGCACCGGCCGGCGCTCGTGCGAATCCCGCCCGGCGTGTATCACGGGTGGATGTGCGTCTCTGACGTGGAATCGATCGTCGTGAACGTAACTTCGGAATGTTACAACCACGCCGCGCCGGACGAATTTCGAGCGCACCCCCACGAAAACGAGATCCCATACGTCTGGACAAGGCGTGACGGATGACGAAACGCGGAACGGCCATCCGGGCGGCGTCCGGCGCCTGAGTATCAGCGACGGCGAGAACCTTGTGAGAATCGCCACCCCTGTATACGCTCACTCCCATGAGCGTACTGGGTCACGGTATCGACCTCGTGGAAAACGAGCGAATCGAGCGCGTCTGGAAGGAGCATCCCGATCGCTTCCTTTCGCGCATCCTGACGCCGCTCGAGCGGGCCTACTGCGAAAAGCACAAAAATCCCGTGCCGCACATCGCCGGACGATTCGCCGCGAAGGAAGCAATCCTCAAAATGATCGGAACCGGCTGGCGCGGTCAGATCGCGTGGACCGACATCGAAATCGAGAACGACGACTCCGGCCAGCCGCGCGTGACGCTCACGGGGCACACATTGTCCGTTGCGCGCCGGCTGGGAATCAGCCGCGTCATGCTTTCCATCACGCACACCGACAGGTTTGCCGCAGGCAGCGCGATCGGGCTTTCAGCCTGAGACAGAGCGATCCCTCAACTGGCTCGACTTGCTCATGGGAGGGGCGCTGATGACTCGATCTCGACTTCGCGGGCTTCTTCCAGCATGTGCCAAAGCCGATTTAGCACAGCATCGAGTCCACGGCCGGTGACGCCGGAAATCGCCATGACGTCGGCGACGCCGATCTCTTCGGCAAACTCCGCCAGTTCCGTCGGATTCTCGTTCATCGCGAGATCGAGCTTATTCGCCACGACCAGTTCCTGCTTCCCTGCCAAAACTTCGCTGTATTTGCGTAGCTCTTCCCGGATGGTGCGATAGGCCCCGGTAGGGGAGGGGCTTCCTTCCATCGGAAAGAGATCAACCAGGTGCAGAATCACGCGCGTCCGCTCGATGTGCCGCAAAAACGTGTCTCCAAGGCCGATGCCCTCATGCGCGCCCTCGACCAGGCCCGGCACGTCGGCGATGGTGAAGCGGCGAAATCCCGGCAGATCGACGATGCCCAAGTTGGGGGTCAGCGTGGTGAACGGATAATCCGCGATTTTGGGCCGCGCCTTTGACACCCGTGAGAGTAGCGTGCTCTTGCCGGCATTGGGCAGGCCAACGATCCCCACATCGGCCAGCAGCTTTAGGTCCAGCCGCAGCCACCGCTCCTCCGACGGCTCGCCGTGCTGGAACTCGCGCGGTACCTGGTGAGTCGCTGTCGCGAACCTGGCATTGCCCCGCCCGCCGCGGCCGCCGCGGGCCACGCAGAGCCGCTCCCCCGGCTCGACCATGTCCTTCAGCATCGCCCCCGTATCGCGGTCATAGACCAGCGTGCCGGGAGGAACCGGCACGATCTCGTCGCGACCGGCCTTCCCGCTGCGATCGGCTCCGGCACCGGGCCGGCCGTTCTCTGCGGACCAGTGATGCCGGCCGGTGAAATCGACGAGGGTGGACAATTGCGGATCGACTTCGAGAAAAACGCTGCCGCCCTGACCCCCGTCGCCGCCGTCCGGCCCGCCCTTGGATACGTATTTCTCGCGCCGAAAGCTCATGCAGCCGTCGCCGCCCTTGCCGGAGCGGACGCAGATTTCAGCCTGGTCGATGAAGAGCATTTTTACGTTCAGGTCGGGTCACTGAAAAAAGAAAAAAGCACCGGGACGAGGAACCGCCGCGGTGCGATGGCTTCGAACGATATCTTTGAGGAAAATTCACGGGCAAGCAAAGGGCTGCTTGCCAATTCCGACCTTATTCAAGCGGACACTTCGGCCGGCAGCGGTTGAATCGAGACTCGCCGGCCAGTGAAGACGACTTTGCCTTCGCGCAGGGCAAACAAAGTGTCGTCGCGCCCGCGGCCGACGTACATGCCCGCCTTGTACGGCGTGCCGTTCTGGCGAACCAGAATGGTGCCGATGGTGACGATCTGCCCGTCGTGGCGCTTGAGACCGAGGAATTGCGGGTTGGAATCGCGACCGTTCTTGGTCGAGCCTTGTCCTTTTTTATGTGCCATGATGAAAAATCCTACCGTTTCACTGAACTTAAATGGTTACGTCCTTTGAGAATCTTCACACTCTCGAGCGCCGCCCGGACTAATGTCCGCGGCTCGACTTCCTGATGGAGATCCGCGCTCAGCGCATCACCCATTCCATCCGGCCGAGTTGCGGCTCCGCCCGCTTGCGGCTGGCAAAATCGCCGGGGAGCGTGTATGGAATCGCCAGCGTTTTCCGTAGCACGAAGACCGGCTCGTTGGTGGCCGAATTTGGTTTCTTGGGATCGTAAGACGGATTCTTCTTCGTTTCCTGCTCGCCGGAGAGTCCGCCGAAGTAAACGGTGAAGCGGCTTGCCCGCAGGTCAAGCTCGGGAAAAATCGCCACGCTGGTCAGGGCGTTGTCCTTGCCCTGGCGAAGCTTTCCGATCGCCTTGTACGGCTCGACGAGAAACGGATGCGTCTTGGCGTGAAGCGACTTGATTGCCTGAAACACCTTCGGATGGATGCCCACCTTGGATGCATCGACGATGAAGCGGGCGGCCTCGTCGGCCATCTCGGCCGCACGATCCTCCGGCACTTCGCTGTGAATCTCGCTGACGCGGACAATCTCCGGATGAAAATCCACATCCTGCGAGGAGTTGTTGATGACGGTATAAAGCATGTACCAATAGATCCGCTGACCCGTGCCGGTGTCGACCACGATTCGCACGGGCGCGCTGGGCTCCAACTGCAACTGCCACGCCACCCCGGTCAAACTCGGTTCAGGCTGCGCGAACGACGCGGGCGCAACGGCCAGCAGCAGGCAGATGACCGACGGGATCATGATTTGCTTGCGTGTCACAACGGATCCTCGTACGGAGCGTTCGCCGGCGAACAGACCGCCCTGTCGCTGGTGGCGAAACCCGGTCATACTAAGCGGACTGCTTGGTTTGTCAATACTCGGTACAGCCGCTTAAGTCCAAGCGAGCGTGAAGTTTAGGGTGCAAACGCGGCTTGAATCACATTCGATGCATTTCGGGCGGGCATGATGATTTTTCTTCCATCAATTATTGCGTTTCTGGCGATCAAACTCAACCCTTTCGCACCCCAATCAGACCTGACGAATCCTCACATCTCCCGGCCGTTTTCGGACTGAGGCCAATAGGGAGCCTGCGAATCGGGCCTGAGTTAGACTTCGCGGATCAGGTCCGCGCCTAAGCGTGGGTGTAATGTCGGTTCGGAAAGGAATCGGAATGACGCGTCATGAAGTCGTGGGCACATTGATGCTCATAATCACTTGTTTCAGCTTGCATGCGCCCCGCGCCTCCGCCTGGGACGAGGATGGTCACGCCATTGTCACGCACCT
>DATMEE010000444.1:0-16003 GCA_035557035.1 Phycisphaerae bacterium | reverse complement strand
GGAATTTCATCTTTGTCTATCCGCTCGATCAACTCGCGAAATTCAAGGAGGCCCAGCGCAAGATCGAAACGCGCGTCTTCAAGCTGTCATACATGCGGGCCGACGACATCCGCCTGTTGATCGAACCGCTGAAAAGCCCGGTCGGCAAGGTGGCGATGACGGCGAAAGCCGCCGTGGGGTTGGGCGGCGAAAACGGGCCGGCCGACACCTTCGGCGATTCGCACGCCGGGACGGACATGATCGTGGTGACGGATTTTGAGGACAACCTCAATGCGATGGAAAAGCTGATCTCTCAACTCGACATCCGGCCTGAACAGGTGCTGATCGAGGCGACGATTCTGCGCGCGACGCTCAACGAGCAGAACGCCTTGGGCATCGACTTTACGACCGTGGGCGGTATCGACTTCACGGAGTTGAGCAGCACCAGCCCCGCCGCGCAGGACATCACCACCGGTCTCACGCCGTCACAGAAACTGATGGAGACGACGCTCACCGCGCGGACGGATTTCAACGACAACGTCCCGACCGGCGGATTCACCTTCGGCATCATCAAGGATCAGGTCGGCGCCTTTGTCCGGGCGCTCGAGACCATCACCGATACGGACATCATCGCCAATCCGAAAGTACTGGCGCTGAACAAGCAGCCAGGTCACATTCTGGTCGGCCGGCGGGACGGCTATCTCACGACCACCATCACAGAGACGACGGCGGTTCAAACCGTCGAATTCCTAGAGACCGGCACGATTCTGACGTTTCGGCCATACATCGGGAGCGATGGGTTCGTCCGCATGGAAATCCATCCCAAGGATTCGACCGGCGGTCTGACCGCCGCGAGCCTGCCGTTCGAGCAAACGACGGAAGTGACGACGAACGTCATGGTGCGCGACGGCCACACCATTCTGATCGGCGGCCTTTTCCGCGAGGTCGGAACATCGCTCCGCTCGCAGGTGCCGGTGCTGGGCAATATTCCGGGTCTCGGCGGATTGTTCCGCTCCACGGATGACAGCACGGTTCGCGAGGAAGTGATCGTCCTTCTGACGGTTCACATCGTGAAGCCGGAACTGGACGATCCCGCGAGCGACGAGCTGATCGAGGACGTCGAGCGCATCCGGGTCGGCATGCGCAAGGGCGTGCAATGGTTTGGACGAGAGCGGCTGGCGCAGGCTCACTACGCCTGGGCGCTCAAGCATCTCTCGCGCGGCGACATGGACAAGGCACTCTGGGACGCCGAGATCGCACGGACCGCCTATCCCCGGCACATCGAGGCCTTCAAGCTTTCGGAAAAGCTCAAGGGCAGGCGGATGTGGGAGAGCGAGGCGTCCGCCATTCGCAGCTGGGTCCGGGACCAAATTCTCAAGGAGCGCGGCCTGAAGATTCCGCCGTTCGGCCGTCCGGCGCCGCCATTTGTGGCGCCGGAAGTTTTCAACATGGAGTCCGCGGAGGACGCGCCCGGTTTTAAACCCGACCTCGAAGCGGGCGAAACCGGTATCGAAGAATCCGGCGAGGAGGACTCGAATGAACAATAAGGCAAGACGAATCCTGATTCCCATCGCTCTGATGGGTGGAATTCTCGTCTGCGGCTGTGCGGAACCTGGGAAGGACTCGCTGCTTGGGCGTCATCTGAACAACGATCCGCGAGGCTCTGCAAAAGCGCGGTGGGATGGCGTGCGGGGCGATGTAACACTTCAGCTCGCACAGCAGCACTACCGCGCAGGCCGCCTCCAAGAGGCTGAATCGGCCCTGAGCCGCGTCCTCGCCATGACACCCAACAATGCCGAGGTCTATAAGTTCGGCGCGCATCTTTACATCGAGCTGGGACAGTTGGCCAAGGCCCAGGAGGCGGTCGCCGCCGCAGCGCGGCTGCCGGGTTACGACGCCGAAACCGAATACCTCGCGGGAATGGTCGCGGAACGCTATGGCGATCTGGAACGCGCCGTGAACCATTTTAAGACAGCCCAGCAGATGCAGCCCAATGTTCCCGAATACATTCTCGCGGCGGCGGAAACTTATGTCGGGCTGGATCAGGCTGATAAGGCCTTCGAGCTGCTGAACGCCCGTGCGAAGGACTTTGACGGCTGCGGTCCGATGTCGGTCCTCGCGGCGCAGGTTTCTCGAATGTTGGGCAAGCGGGAGGAGGCGGCGCAGTATTGCCGCGAAGCCCTGCACATCGCGACTGATGATGACGAGGTTCTCGCGGAGCTCGCCGGGATTCTGGCCTGGGCCGATTGCCATGCCGAAGCGATCGGCATCCTTCTGCCGATCGTCGAAAAATCCGTCGTGTTATTGCAATCCGCGCCGGCCGGAACTGGCGTCGGCGTTTCCGCCAGCATCCGGCGCACGCTGGCGCAGTCCTACTTCGCGCAATCCAAGTATCAAGACGCGTGCCGGATTCTGCGGCCGGTCATGTCGGATGACGCGTCCGACGTCGGAGCGTGGACGCTGTTCTGTCGCTCCGCGCTCTTAAATGGCGACTCCGCAGGCGCCGACGAGGCCATTACGCTCTTTCTTTCGCGAAATGAGCCGAGCGCCGAAACGCATCTGCTAGCGGGATATATCCACCTTTCCCGAAGGAACCCGGATGCTGCGGCGGAATCCGCCCGAAAGGCGCTTCGCCTTGACACCGGGCTTGAACCGGGCTGGCTCCTGCTGGCCGAGGCGCTTCGCGCGAATGGACTGACGCAGAAGGCTCGCGAGGCATGTGAAGATGCGCTGCGCGTCATTCCGCAATCCGGCGCGAGCAGCGCGATGCTGGCGAGCCTGGAGTGGGAAGACGCAAATTCGCCGGGAATTGCGTCGGGCGAACCAGACGTGACTTCTGAACTCAACCGGAACGTGGCCGCTGGGGACGCAGAGGAGGCACTGCCTTGAGCGAGCCGGCCCTGAAACCCTGGTCCATGTGTGATGACGACGTCGAGGCGTCCGGAATCTCCACGTCGATGGCGGACAACGCCGGACAGTCGCACTCGGTCGCCATCGCCAACGAACGTGACGAGCACGCCGGCCACCGGTCCAAGCTCACGGGATTGTCGCCATTCTGGGCGATCGGGCCGCTGGCCGCGGCGCTGGTCGCGGCCGTCTATTCTCTCGATGGCGCCGTGGGAAACCTCTGGGCTTCCTGGACGATCATTTCACTCTTGTCAGCGAGCATCATTCTGTTGGTCGTCTGCAACGTCGGCCGTCGCCTGATGTTGTCGCGAATGCTCAGCGGAATTCAGACCGGATCAACCAATCGACACGAGACCCTGTCGCCCGCTCTGGTCTCGGCCGATCTTCAACCAATCTGGCAGGCAGTGGAGGAACACGTATCGAGCGTCGAGCGCCGGCTTTCTCAAATGCTTGACTCTGAGCGCCAATTATCGATGGAGCTGACGCTCGCCACCGCACAGAAGCAATTGACCGCCTGGATCTTCTCGGCGTTACCCGATCCGGTTCTCGTTCTGGACTCCTACGGGCAGATCATTCAGACGAATACGGCGGCGGAGGAAATGTTCGGTTTCACTGCCGAAGAATGCCTTCGAAAGCCGATTGAGTCGCTCGCGCTGCAGGATGATCTTATCAAGGCGATCCGGCAGGCGCGCGAGGCGGACCATCGCGCCGCCGAGCGAAGAGTCGAATTCGCTCTGGGCGAACGGGATTTCTCGGCACACATCTTTCCGCTCGCCCATCGGGACAAGAGCGACACGCGCCGCGCGGGACACGGCCTCATGGTTCTGCTGCGCGACGTGACCCGCGAGCGCGATGCGTCGAAGAAGAAGAGCGAGTTCGTCGCGCATGTGGCCCACGAGCTGCGCACGCCGCTTGCCTCGATCCGCGCGTACGTCGAGATGCTGGTCGATGGCGAAGCCGCGGACGAGAAAACCCGCAAGGAATACTACGAAATCATCGACACGTCCGCAGAGCGCTTAGGACGGCTCATCGACAATATGCTGAACATCAGCCGGATTGAGGCCGGAACCGTCCGAATCAACAAGGAGCCGATCGCGGTGGCCATGGTGGTCAAAGAGGCGTGCGACATGATGCGCCCCTCGGCGGAGGAAAGAAAGATCGAGCTGACCGAGCAATTGACGCCCGTCATGTATCAAACGCTCGCCGACCGGGACCTGCTCTATCAATCGGTCCTGAACCTGATCAGCAACGCGGTGAAATACACCCCCGAGGGCGGCCAGGTGAACGTGCGCATGACGCCCCGAGAAGAAAATTCCACCATCCTCATCGAGGTGCAGGACACGGGCGTCGGCATTCCCAAAGAGGACCTGCCGAAGATGTTTCAGAAGTTCTTCCGGGTCGAGGCGAATAAGAGCATGGCCAAGGGCACGGGCCTCGGCCTGAACCTGGTGAAGAACATCGTCGAGTCGATTCACGGCGGACAGATCACGCTGGCGAGCGAAGTGGGCAAGGGCAGCACCTTTGGAATGATCCTGCCTCTGATGCGTTGAAATGGAGATCGTCATGGAATGCGAAATGCAGGCGAAAAAAATATTGGTGTGTGATGACGAACCGCACATTCTCCACGTTGTTTCGACCAAGCTTCGAAACGCGGGATATGAGGTCATCACCGCGCCCGATGGCGAAGAGGGCTTCGAAGCCGCCAAGGCGCAAAAGCCCGATCTGATCCTGACGGATTATCAGATGCCTTTTCTCAGCGGTCTCGAACTGGCCGTGAAGCTGCAGGCTGATCCTCAAACCGCGGAGATTCCCCTGATCATGCTCACGGCCCGAGGCTATTCGCTTGAATCGGGCGATCTGAAGAACAGCAATATTCGAAAAGTGCTTCCCAAGCCGTTCAGTCCCCGTGAGGTGCTGGCCAGCGTCCAGGCGATTTTGAATGCAACTGAAGCTCCTGTCGTCTGATGAACGGCAGGGCGTGACCGGTGAACCCGCTGACGCCGGCCTGAAGGAGATGAGATGAACGCGTCATCCGAACTGGTCATGGATCCTTCCGCCGGACGCCTGCCCGCGCCGTCGTTTTCGCGCTGCTTGTCGGACCGCCAATTTCAACGAATCGCGCACTATGCCCGAGCGCGCGGATTGTGGGTCTCGCTCTGGAACGACCGTGCGAGCCTGGTGGCTGAAGATACCGAGGCGGGACCTTTCTGGGGGGCGTGGCGCAAGCCGCTCGGCACCGGCGTAACAAGCCCGTTTGTCCAGGCCCTGGAACAAAGCGTCCGAAACCTCTCGATCGATTCGACGACCACGCGGAGCGATCCTGATTTCATTCCCGTTGTCTTCGAACCGGCTGCGGACGATTTTGCCAGCGTTGCCATTCCAATTCACATTCGCCGGAGGCGGGCCGGTTTTCTGCTCGCGATCGCCGCAACGGCCGGATCGGGTGATGAGGATTTTGTCCGGCTATGCGGCCGCTGCGGGCTCGATGGGGCGACGATGCGCCGGCTGCGCGAGTCGGCCGTCGTTCATCGAGAATCGGTGGGCCAATGGGCCGGCATGTTGGCGCTGGCAGTGGAGCAGTCTCGCGAACTCGACGTCGTTCAGGGCGAGCTGGCGTCGCTCTCGAACAACCTCGAAAGCACCTACGAAGAGTTGCACCTGATTTATGAAATCAGCCGGTTGATGGGCATTCCCCAGAAGCCGACCCAGATGCTCGAACGGGTGTCGCGCGAGCTTCTGGAAGTGTCGCGCTGCGCCGGCCTCGCATTCGTGCTCGGCAATGGCGGGGAGTGCGAGCTTTCGTGGCCCAGCGCGGAGCCGGTCAAGCCCGATCAGACCTTCGAGCACGTCGTTCAAGTGGGGCAGGCGGCGCCATCGTGCATCGACGTCCTGCGGCTGGACAAGTGCATTCTCGCAGCGCAAAAGCTTGAAGCGGATCATATCGTCATCAACAAGGCCTGCGACCGGCCGGAATTCTCCTGGGCGGCGGCGTGGCTGCGGCACCTCGTCGCGCTGCCGCTTCGCCTGGATGGTGAACTGCTCGGAATGTTGTACGGAATCAATGTCATCGACGGCGGCGATTACACGTCCATCGATATTCAGCTTCTCAAGGCCGTCTCCGATCGCATCAGCGCGGCGCTCAAGAACCAGAATCTGTACGACGATCTCGCCGACCTGCTGCTCGGCCTGATGCACGCGCTAGTCAATAGCGTGGACGCGAAGGACCCCTATACTTACGGCCACTCCGAGCGCGTCGCATACTTCAGCAGGGCCATCGCCCAAGCCGCGGGATTGCCGGCCATCGACTGCGAGCGCGTCTATCTCGCCGGATTGCTTCACGACGTAGGGAAGATCGGCGTGCCCGACGCGATCCTGACCAAGCCGGGCAAACTCACGACTGAGGAGTTTGATGCCCTGAAAAAGCATCCCGAAATCGGCGAGCGTATTCTGTCGCACATTCGACAGCTTCGCGATTTGCTGCCGGGGGTGATGTATCACCATGAACGCATGGATGGCCGCGGCTATCCTCACGGACTCTCGGGCAAGGACATCCCGCTGCTGGGACGAATCATCTGCCTGGCCGATTCGTTCGATGCGATGACCTCGAATCGAACTTACCGGGCCGCGTTGCCGATTGCGGTGGCGGCCGCCGAGATTCGGCGATGTTCAGGCACGCAATTCGACCCGGCGCTTGCCGACGTTCTGCTGAAAATCGGACCGAAACAACTGTTCGAGGAAGCGAAACAGAACACGCGCGGCGATACGGACCTCGGCCGCATGGGCGCCCTGTGCTCGGTCCTAAGCGGACGGCCGGGCGGAGCGCCGGCCAGGGCATGATAAATCGGGGCGAGCGGAAGCCATGCCGACCAGCGTCGTAAAATACAATCATGTCGCCGTGCTGACATCGAAGGATGATTTCACGCGCGATTCGATCGATCAATTCCGCCATGCTGCAAAAAAATGCGTGGAGGAGGGGTTCAACAGCCTCGTGCTCGACTGCGCTCACGTCGGTGCGATCGACAGCGTCGGGCTTGAGACCCTGCTGGAGATGCAGGACAAGTGCGAGGACCTCGTCGGCTGCGTGAAACTCTGCGCCCTCGATGAAACGATCGAGAGAATTCTGACCATCACCCGGCTGATTCGCCGGTTTGAGACCTTTCCCGATCTGGATTCCGCGGTGAGGAGCTTCTCATGACGGCTGCGGTCGCCGGCGGAACCAAGAAGCAGGTGGGCCAGATCCTCCTCTCGAAGGGGATCATCACCCAGTCGCATATTGATCAGGCGATCGGAGAGCAGGCCGCGCGCGGGCATCGCCAGTTGCTCGGTGAGATTCTGGTCGACCTGGGTTTCGCCACGCTCGACCAGGTCCTCGAAGCGCTGGCCGAGGCGTACAACGTACCGTATGCCAAGCTGACGCCGCGCCTGGCGGACGCGAAGGTCGTCGATCTGATTCCTCGTGAATTTCTGGAAAAGCACGGAGTCCTGCCGCTCTTCAAGGTGCGCAACACCCTCACGATTGCGTTAAGCGAGCCTTCCAACGTATTTCTCCTGGAAGAAATCAGCCGCATGACCGAGTGCGAGGTCCAGGTCGTCGTGTCCTCGACCGCCGACATCCTGCGAATTCTGGGGCAATACGTCAATGCGGCCAACGTCTTCGTCATCGACGACATCATCGACGACGTCTCCGGCGATTCGCTCGAACTCATTGAGTCAAAAGTCGCGGACATCACCAACTTCGAAGGCATGGCGGGGGATTCGCCGGTCATCAAGCTGGTGAATTATCTGATTTACACGGCCGTGAAAGAGGGCGCGAGCGACATCCACATCGAGCCGGATGAATCGAACTTGCGCATCCGGCATCGCGTTGACGGCGTGCTGTATGAAAAGCTGAATCCGCCATTTCAGATGATGGCGCCGATCGTTTCACGCATCAAGATCATGGCCGGGCTCGACATCGCCGAGCGCCGCCTCCCCCAGGACGGCGGCATCCACGTCATGATGGAAGGGCGGCCGATCGACCTTCGCGTCTCGACGCTGCCGAATCTGCATGGGGAAAAGGTCGTCATTCGCATCATCGACAACTCGCGATCGATGATCAGTCTGGAGACGCTCGGTTTTTCCATCGAGATGCTCAAGCTGTTCCGCAAGCAGCTTACCCATCCTCATGGCATCATTCTCGTGACCGGGCCGACCGGCAGCGGCAAAAGCACCACGCTCTACGCGGCGCTGCTGGAGATCAATTCGCCGGAGCGCAACGTCTGCACGGTGGAAGACCCCATCGAGTACAACCTGCGCCACGTCAATCAATTTCAGGTCAACGAGAAGATCGGCCTGAAGTTCGCCACCGTGCTGCGATCGCTTCTGCGGCAGGACCCGGACGTCATTATGGTCGGCGAAGTTCGCGACGCCGATACCGCAAAGACCGCGGTGCAGGCGGCGCTCACCGGCCACCTGGTGCTCACTACTCTGCACACCAACGATGCGATCTCGGCGGTGACGCGGCTCAACAACATCGGCGTCGAGGACTATCTAATCAGTGCGGCACTGGACGCCGTTCTGGCCCAGCGTCTCGTTCGCAAGATCTGCCCGCACTGCAAAGCGGATTACGAGCCGACGCCGGCCATCCGTCTTGCCATGGAGAAGGCAGGGCATTCGGTAACGACGCTCGTGCGCGGCGAGGGCTGCGCGAAGTGCCACGGGTCGGGCTATTCCGGCCGCATCGGCGTATACGAGCTGTTCATCCCGGACGACCCGGTCCGCGAGGCGATCTCCAGCGGCATGGCGTTGCAGGAGCTGCGCAAGCTCGGGCGGGAGTCGAACATTATCACGCTGATGTCGGACGGGCTGGAAAAAGTGAAGGCCGGCATCACGACGGTTGAGGAGATTTTCCGTGTCTGTGCGTCTTGAGAACCCGAGCATGATATCCGAGGCGCCGGCCATGGCGACGCCGGTCCGCGGTTCGAGCGATGCGCGCGCCCGATTGGAGAGTTTGCTGAACGAGTCGGCCTCGCGAAAGGCGAGCGACCTGCTGCTGGTCGCCGAGGCGGCGCCCACGGCATACGTCAACGGCGAATGGGTGGAACTCTCAAAGAAGCCGCTTCTCGACGCGGAAATCATCGCAATCATCGAGCCGTGGATCTCGAATGAGCAGGGCCGACGCCTGACGGAAGTGCGCGACCTTGACCTGGGCATAACCGTGCCGCACCTCGGACGATTCCGCATGAATGTGCATTACCAGCGCGGCACGATGGCCGTGGCGATTCGCGCCATACCTGAGAACGTCCCGAGCTTCGGCTCGCTGGGTTTACCCGCCCAAGTCATTTCCTTCAGCGACTATCCGAATGGCCTGGTCCTCGTCACCGGCGGAACAGGCCAGGGCAAAAGCACGACGCTGGCGGCGCTCGTCGACCACATGAACCGCGGCCGGCGCCGACACGTCATCACCATCGAAGACCCCATTGAATTCGCTTTCCGGAAGGGAACCTGCCTCATCGAGCAGCGCCAGATCGGCGACGACGCGCCGTCGTTTCCGTCCGCGCTGCGTCATGTCCTCCGCCAGCGGCCGGACGTAATCCTTATCGGCGAAATGCGCGACCTTGAGACCATAGGATCGGCGCTGACCGCGGCCGAAACCGGTCACCTTGTACTGGGCACGCTGCACACCTGCAGCGCGTCTCAGACGATCGCCCGCATCATCGACGTGTTTCCCTCGGCACAGCAAACGCAGGTACGGTCGCAATTGGCCGGCTCGTTGCGGGCGATTCTCTGCCAGTCGCTGCTTCGCGACGAACTGAATGATTCGCTCCTGGCGGCGACGGAATTGATGATCGCGACGGCGGCGGTTCGGCGGGCGATTCGCGAAAACGAAGCCCACTTGATCTATTCCATGATCGAGACGGGGCGCACGCTCGGCATGCACACGCTGGAGCAATCGCTGAAAGCGTTGGTCGACGAGGGTCGAATCGAGGTGGACGCCGCGGTGTCCGCCGCGGCCGACCCGATTCGAATGCAGGCGATCCTCGGGACGTCAGGGCGCGCCTTGAGCCGGCCGGAACAGGCCGCGGCCGTACCGTCGGAGAAATCTGTGGTCTGGTCGCAGGAATCGTTGGATCGATAAGCAACCTCGAGGAAGGCAACGGGTGATTCATGGCCGTATTTACATATAGCGCAAGGGACGACGCCGGAAAAATGGTGCAGGGTGAAGTGACCGCGCCGACGCAGACCGATGCGGCGCGATCGATTCGCAATGAGGGGAAATTCGTCACCCGCATCGAGGAAAAGGGCGGCGCGGCCGCCGGTAAGGCAACGAAGGCCCGCTTCAAGGAAGCAAACGCACCCGCGGTATCCGGCAAGAAGCCCCTCTTTAAGGAAA
Organism: Phycisphaerae bacterium; assembly: GCA_035557035.1. Classification (GTDB taxonomy): domain Bacteria; phylum Planctomycetota; class Phycisphaerae; order UBA1845; family UTPLA1; genus JADJRI01. The sequence goes on along the minus strand of DATMEE010000444.1, from coordinate 5,745 downwards.
AGCTCAATCCGCAGGACGTGATTTTCTTTACGAGCCAGCTTGGCGTCATGGTGGACACGGGCGTTTCGTTGGCCGAAGCGCTTGATGCCTGCGTTCACCCCGGCAATTCCCCGCGATTCGGCCGGGCGCTCAATCAGGTCATCGAACAGGTTCGCGCGGGGACCGAATTCTCCGCGGCCCTCGCGGAGCATCCCACGGTATTTCCCTCGTTGTACATCAGCTTGATAAAGGCCTCGGAAGCCTCTGGCCAGCTTGCCCCCATTCTCGAGCGCCTCAGCGACTATCTCGAGCGCCAGCGCGACCTGAAGAAGAAGATCAAAAGCGCCATTACCTATCCTATCGTCATGTGCATTTTCGCCTTGGGCACCACGGCCTTTCTGGTCTCGTTCGTGCTGCCGCGCTTCGCTGAAATCTATTCGGGCCGTGAAGACGCGCTGCCCAAGCTCACGAAGTGGCTGCTTGGCTTCGCGGATTTAATGTCGTCGTACGGGCTGTACGTTCTGGGTGCCTCAATTCTGGCATGTGGCGGCGCCTGGTACTATTTCAGAACGCCCGCCGGCCGGTGGAGGGCGGATGGGCTGCGTCTGGGGATGCCGCTGGTCGGCAAGCTGTTTCACAAGAGTACGCTGGCCAGAAGCCTGCGAACGCTTGGAACGATGATTCAGTCCGGCGTCTCCATGCTCGACAGCGTCACCCTCACGACCCAGGCCAGCGGCAGCCTTCACTACGAGCAAATGTGGACCACGGTCCGGGAGCGCATCGAGCGCGGCCAGCAAATCTCCGAAGCGCTCGCCGACAGTCCGCACATTCCCAAGTCGGTGATCAAAATGCTCGGTGCCGGCGAGCGCAGCGGGCGCCTGGGCACGGTCATGGACCGCGTGGCGAATTTCTGCGAGGCGGAAATGAATGTCGCCATCAAGACACTCACCAGCCTGATCGAGCCGGCGATCGTCATGTTCCTGGGCGTCGTGGTCGGAGGCCTCGTCCTTGCGATGCTCCTTCCGATCTTCTCGATCTCAAAGGTGATGTAGCGCCGTGTGGCACCGCCTAGCCGGTGCGCGGCATGGTGACGCCTTAGCTTAGCCCCGCCTCAACGAGGCAAGGAGAGCGCGTGACAGTCCTCAAATAAGCAGATTGATTCCCACGTCAGCAGGTCGCGAGACGTCCGAAGTCTCGGAACCGGTGTCGGACTGTTGCGCCGGCCATCGAAATGGCCACAATCGCCGGATCGGATTTGCCTCAGTGTCGGATGTCAACCCACAGGCACGCCCAATCGCCCGTGCCGCGGCCCTTAACGCACGAAGCTCGAAGTACGCCGCCGGCGGGGGCGGAGCGCAGCGCCCGGGTGGATCGCAGGTCCTCGCAGAATCAAACCCTCGCGTCCAACAATCGATAATCTGCCCGCACACGACACTCGGCGGAAATGCGAAGTGAAATGCCGATTTCTTTACGCACGCGATGGGCGGGGGACATCGCAGCGAGAAGCCGGCGATGACACATGGCGGACGAATTTGTCCCATAATGATCACGCTTGCGAAAGGGGAAATAATCCATTCCGTAAGGACCGCTCCGGACTCCTTTATGAATGTCCTTTAGGCGCGGAACGGATTCAGAACGTGAACCGAGTCTTGCAAGGCTTGTGCTCGCTGGAGAACCGCGCGATGAATACGAGCCCGGATTCTTCCGGTCTCGCTGAAAGAGCGGAGTTTTGCGGACAAAACCGCTGTTCGTGTTGCTCGGCCGGTTGTCCGCCGTGTTGAATTGATGCAACATCCGGCGACCACCCCCGCGGAGTTGACGCCTGTTTCCGCCCCCAGCAGAATGACGTTCGTCAATTCGCCCTGCTGGCGACGATCGGTCTTCGCCGAGAGATCAGAACCATGCCCTCACGACCTGCAGCGACCTTGCTCCTTGGGTTTTCGCTACTTACCTGCCGCGCCGAGACTCAATCCAAAGCGAATGCCCTGCCTCCCCAAGGCACGGCAACTGCGGTTTCCCCGGCCGTCAAAGAATCCGAATTGAAGAGGGCTATCGACGAGCGGCTGAAGTTCGCAGAGAAAACTTACGCCCTCGACGCCGGCAAAATGGAACAACTTCGGGCATGGGCCGCTACGCAATGGCCGGCGCAAGTCGCCTACATGGACAAATACGGCGTGACGCTTCGGCGCCGGGAGATGGCGCTTTCCGCCATGATCGCACACATCAGAGACGCGACCGACGACGTGCGCGACCAGGTCGCGAAACGGATGCAGGATCAGATTTTCGAGATTCACGCCGCCGCGCCATTGAGCCACGCCAACGTGGCGCGCCACGCCGAGACGCTGTTGAACGCGGACGAAGTAAAGAACGCGCACGAAACGCTGGCGAAATCTAATCCGCAATGGGCGGCGTCATCTGACATCGGCAAGATTGATTTCTACCTGGTTCGGCCTGTGGAAGTGGGCGGCAGGGCCGATCCGCTCGCGCAAACGATACGTCGCCCACCGCCAAATGCCGCGCCGCCGCCGAATTCCCAATCGCTCGAACCAAAGAAGTCGCCTGACGGCGCTGCGTCAAAAAGCGTCCCTCCGCCGCCACCCCCGCCGGCCGTGAAAAGCGACGCAGTGCCTGAGCGATTGCTTGAGACAGCTCCGCCGGTGGCGAAGTGGGAAGAATACGTTAAGGACAGGTCCAGCCACTACGATTTTTCCGACCAGCAAACGGCGTCCGCGCAATCCATCCTGAAGAGCTGCGCCGACCGTGCGAAAGCGCCGCCGTCCTCAGACGACAAGCACCTCGACAAGCTCTACGACGAATTGAAACGGCGCGTGACGGCCGTTGCGACCATCGAACAGATCAACCGCGCCGCAAAGAATGAGCCTGGTTCCGCGACGCCCGCTCCTGGCGCGACCGGCGATACGCCCACTACCTCGCCGGCCGGCTAGAGTGCCTTGCGAAAGCCACACCGGCAATCCGACGGGAAAGGATTCCAAACGTGAGAAAACCCGCCATTCTGATCACCGGCGCCGGCGGCGAAGTCGGCCACGGCCTCATCGAGCGCTTCGACGACGCCGACCAGACGCGCATCATCGCCCTGGACATCAAGCCGCTGCCCGCCGACATGCAGGCCCGCTGCTCCGCGTCGATCGCCGGCGACATTCTCGACGAAAACCTTCTCCAGCGCCTGGTGAGCGAGTTCGAGATTCACGCGATCTATCACCTCGCCGCGCTGCTCAGCACGCGGGCGGAGTACACGCCGGACACGGCCCATCGCGTCAACGTCGAAGGCACGCTCAATCTGCTCAAGCTCGCCCACGAGCAGACCCGCTGGCACGGCCACCCCGTCACGTTCGTCTTCCCCAGTTCCATCGCGGTGTACGGCCTTCCTTCGGTCGAGCAGAAAGAGCGAGCGGGCCGGGTGAAGGAAATCGAGTGGAACTTCCCCACGACGATGTACGGCTGCAACAAGGCATACTGCGAAATGCTCGGCCGCTATTTTTCGCTGCACTATCGTCAGCTCGCTGCGGAGACGGATTTGAAGCGGATCGACTTCCGCAGCCTGCGCTTTCCCGGGCTTATCAGTGCCGCAACGCTGCCCACCGGCGGCACCAGCGACTACGCGGCCGAGATGATTCACGCGGCCGCGCAGGGACTGGAATACAAGTGCTTCGTCCCGCCGACGGCGCGGTTGCCGTTCATGGTCATGCCCGACGCAATTAAGGCGCTGGTGCAACTGGCCGAAGCGCCGGCCGATAGATTGTCGCAGCGGGTCTACAACGTGACGTCGTTTAGCCTCAGCGCCGCGCAGCTTCGCGATCGCGTGTTGAGTGCCTTCCCGAAGTCGAAGATCACGTTCGAACCGGAAGTGTCGCGGGCCGGCATCGTGGACACCTGGCCGGCCGATGTGGATGATTCGCCAGCCCGCCGCGACTGGAACTGGAAACCGGACTACGATGCGATGAGAGCGTTTGATGAATACTTGATTCCCAACATCAAGCAGCAATATCGATGAGGAGGACTTTAAGCCGATGACGCGGCGCCCGTTTAGCCCAGACCGGAACGGTCCGGGCGAAGGGGTAAAATCGTTGCGATGCGACAGGTGTAGGGATCAACCGCCGCCGAATCATCCGGGCATCATGATGAGAATTTGATGCGCGCACGTCGGAGCCCTGTCGGGCCGCGGCTAAACAGGTTCATTCTCCTCGATCATGTCGAGCGGCGTACTGGCGCGCCGTCCAGCGGAAATCTATATGACAAATGTTTGGCAATCCATCGACAAAGAACTAGACGGCCTGCGCATCGCCGGCCAATACAAGCAACTCAAGACGCTGACGAAGCCGATGGGCCCGCTCTCGGTCGTCGAGGGCGTCGGCGAAGTCGTCGTCCTCTGCTCCAACGATTATCTCGGCCTCGCCAACGACCCGGAGGTGACCGCTGCGGCGATCGAGGCCCAGAAGCGGTGGGGGGCCGGTACCGGCTCGGTCCGCTTCATCTGCGGCACCTTCGACTATCACCACCAGTTGGAGGGGAAGATCGCCGAGCTGTCGGGCACGGAATCCTCCACGACATACGTCTCCTGCTGGAACGCCAACGAAGCGGTGATTTCCACGCTCATGGCCGCCGGCGGCGATTCGGTCATCGCCATCAGCGACGAGCTGAACCACGCCTCGATCATCGACGCCATCCGCCTCGGCCGGCAGATCAACAAGCAGTCCCAGTCAAAGGTGTACAAGCACTCCGACATGGGCGGCCTCGCGGCACTGCTGAAGGAGCATCGCGGCGTCGCGAACAAGATCGTCGTCACCGACGGCGTCTTCAGCATGGAGGGCGACATCGCGAAGCTGGACGAGATTCACGCGCTGTGCCGCGAATACGGGGCGCTGCTCGTGGTCGACGATTCGCACGGCGTCGGCGTCTGCGGCGCCACCGGCAAGGGCGTGGCCGAGCATTTCGGCCTGTTCGGCAAGATCGACGTGATGACCGGCACGCTGGGCAAGGCTCTGGGCGGGGCGGCGGGGGGCTACATCGCCTCGCGAAAAAACCTCGTCGATCTCATGGTGCAGAAGTCGCGCCCGCAACTTTTCTCGAACGGCATCCCGCCCGGCTCGGCCGCCGCCGCGACGAAGGCGATCGAAATCCTGCTCCGCGATGCGACGCGGGTGGAGAAGCTCCGCGGCAACGTGCGCTACATGCGCGACGGCCTGAAGAAACTCGGCTTTGAAACCGTCGAAGGGCCCAGCGCCATCACCCCGATCATCCTCGGCGAAACCTCAAAAGCCATCGCCGCCAGCAAACGGCTGTTGGAACTGGGCGTTTTCGTCATCGGCTTCGGCTACCCGGTTGTTCCAGAAGAAACGGCGCGGCTGCGCGTGCAAATCTCCGCGGCTCATGAGGCTCAGCATTTGGATCGTGCATTGGATGCGTTTAGGAAACTTAGATAAGGGTTTTCAGAGTCGATGCGCTTAGATCACTCGTAGACTTCGCTTCGATGAGCGATAATCAGGACATGTACCTGCTTGGCGCGATCATCGATCCGATAAATCACCCGCCAATCACCGACCCTGTATCGCAGGCGGCCCGCGAACTCGCCAGAGAGCCGTTTGATGTTGTTGTGCCGACGCGGTTCGTGCTCCAATTGCGAGAAAACGAGCCAACCTTTGGGCCAGCGGGCGATTCGGCTCGTGCATAGAAAGTTTGCGCTTCCGGCGACAGGACCAAATCAAACATCCGAACGGACCTTGCGCCAACTCACACCTTTGCCCGCCG
>DATMEE010000443.1:0-8327 GCA_035557035.1 Phycisphaerae bacterium | reverse complement strand
GAAAACCTCGAGACGGGAGACATCAACGACCAGGATGGCTGGATCGTCACCAACGGTACAGCCTCGGTGCTGGCAGGGCCGGGGGTCAATTCCTCGCAAACCGTGACTCGCCCGGACTTCGGCAGTTCGGAAATCGTTCGTTCGCTGCCGGAGCCTCTTCATTACACCGATGCAGACACCGCGGTGGTCTGGAGTTTCCAGGGCCTGGTGGGGGACACTCCTGGAGGCGCGAATGCGATTATCGCATTGACCGGACCAAACATTGAGAACTTTGGACTTGAGAAGGTAGGTGAATCTCTGCACGCACGCATGTCGGCCGGCCCGATATACGGGGACGCTCTCGCGATTGGACACTGGTACGAGATTCGCGTCACGGTGGATTTTTCGGTCGCTGAAGGATTGGCGACACTCTCCCACCGGGACCTGACATTAGACGAACAGACGTTTACGATCGACGAGACGCTTAGGGACATCAACCTCGGCGCATCGGCCGATGGGTTCGGGAGGTACACCTTCCTTTCGCTGCTTACCCGACAGGACAGCGCGAACGGTGTTTGCTTCGTGGATAACATCCACTTCGATGCGCCGCGACCGCCCTGTGCCGCCCACACCGGCGACATGAACGCCGACGACGCAGCCAATGGCGACGACGTGCAGCGCTTCACCGACGCGCTTGCGACCGGCTCGACCGCCTTCGCCCACACCTGTCCGGGCGACTTCGACGATAGTGGCATGGTCGATCTCCCCGACATGGAGGGATTCGTCTCGGCGCTGTTGAATTGAAAATGAAGCGATGAGCGATGAATCCCGCTCGCCGTCAGTTCGGATTGAGGAGCGGGTCGTTTCAGAGTCTGAGACTTTCAGTCAGTGTCCCTATCCAGTGCTGGTGATATTCGATTTCCGGATTACGAATTCGGGGGGGCTGCATTGTAATGGATTGAGACGTCTCCGGGGGTGACGTTGCGGGGATTTGCAGGCGGGTAGGGAGGTTGGTCCCAGTCCAGGTTCATTTTCGCTAATTCACCGCGAATGCGGCGAAGGTTCCACACGTGCACCACGCCCGCGCGATTGGTTACCTGAGCCAGCAATGCCCCGTCCGGGCTGAACGCAATGTCCATGGTCGTATAGCTTTCCGCCGGCTCCAGCCGGGCCACCTCCTCCAGCGTCTCGCCGTCGAGCAATCGAACGGTGGTCGAATCGAGGCAAGTCGCCAGGAGCCGCCCGTCCGGCGAATAGCAGACGTTGCGGAATTGCCCGTCGATCTTCCGCAGAAGCCGCCACGTGCCGACCTCAAGGGACGAAATGCCGTCACGGTCGCTGCACACGCAGTGCCGGCCGTCGGGACTGAATGCGAGTCCGGCGAAGTGCGCCCCTGGAAATTCGCGTATCTGCACGCCGCGGTCCAGGTCCCACAGTTCGCCCTTCGTCTCCCAGCCGCCCCATGCAGCCCAGCGCCCGTCGCGGCTGATCCGCAATCGCGTACGGCCCACGGCCGAACACTTCCATCGCCGAACAATAGAAAATCCGCCGGGTTCCCCGTGAATCGCGGCGCGGCGCGCCTCGGCATCGGGTCTTTCGTCATTCTCGCCGCTGGCAGCGCTTCCACCACTGACGCACTCGAGCAGTACGATCTCGCCACCGGCGCCCGGCAGGGCCACCGCGCGACCACCGTCTTCGCTGAGGTCCAGAGAACTCATCGTAGTGCCATTTATATGGCACTTAGGAGGCCCGACGACGATCCCCGGTTCCGCCGACTGGATCGACCGGGAAAACAAGCCGGTTAACCCGGCCGTGAGCAGTAATTCCCCGCGAACATCCATGGCCAGCGACCGGACCGGAACTTCGTCCAGTCGGACGATTTCCGCCGCGCGGGTGGCGTCGCACACTCTCAGTGACTTGCCCCCTCCCGTGAGGAACAGCAGTCCCGATGTGGGGTGGAATACCGCCTCGGCTTCGACGATCGACGCCGGGTCGTCGGAACAAACAAGCCTGCGGCACTCGGGGGCGGAGTCCAGCTCCAAAAGCTGAACCTGACTCCTCTCCTCAGAGGCTACGGTTGCACCGATCAGCCGATCATCGGCGGAAAACTCCGGGTAGATAAGTTGCATCCGAAGGAGCGGGCGAAGCGTCCTCGCATCCCAGAGAAAGGTTTCGCCATCCCAACTGTAGGATAGCAGCAAGTTCCCATCGTTCGAGAACCGCAAGTGCACCACGATCGACTCGTGACCCGCCAGGATCCCGCGGCTTCGATTGGCTTCCACATCCCACAGTTCGATTCGATAACCCGTGGCGCCGGCCATTAGTTTTCCATTGGGATGCCACGCCACGGACCAGTCGATCTGCGTCGATTCAAACACCGGCACGCTCTGGCCTGTCTCGAGGTCGAGCAAACGCGCCTTCGTGAAATTACCGTGGTACAACGCCAATCGCCGGCAGCCTGGGTCGAAACTCACGTACGAGGGATCGCGGTCCAGCGGCACGCGCTGCACTTCGCGCGCACTGGCCAGATCGTAAATGTGAATCGCTTTGTCCAATCGGCCGATGACGAGCCGCTGCCCGTCACGGGAGATGTCGAAGCGAGCCTTGAAGGGCACGTCACTCAATTCGAGATGGAGCCGTCGATCGCGAACCGTCCACACTTCGAGCCGCCGATTGCCCGATGGCGGATCAAATATTCGAACAAAGTAATCCCCCACCAGTCTTGTGGCATGCATTTCCTTGACGCCCGTCGTGGGCGGGGGGATACGCATGAGCACGGTGTCATCCGCGACCCGCACGACCGTGGAGCTGTTATCAGTGTCAAGTACCGCGCATCGCTCAAACTTCGCGTCCAACGCCGCCATCCCCGCCTGCTTCAACTGCCGCACTGGCCGCAGGTCCGGGAGCGCCATCGCGGCAATCGACTCGTTTCGCGCTTCGAGCGCCGGCCCGATCGACGCCGACGTCGCCAGGGCCTTGAGCGCCGCGAATCGCTGCCCGATCCGACCGCTCCGCCTTATCGCGCGAGCCTCGGCGACCAGCGCGTCCCGCAGCCGAAATGCCGCGGTCTCTTCCGATTTCGTCGCCGCCAGCGCCGCATCGCGGGCACGCACCCACAGCACCGACGCCGCAATCGAAAAGCCGAGCAGCAGCAGCACGAACGACGCCAGGACCGCCAGCGGTGCCCGATACCGTCGCACCGTCTTGCGAAGTATATACAACGCGCTGTCGCGCTTCGCCTCGATCGGCTCGCCCTTCAGATAGCGGCTCAAGTCTCCCGCCAATTCGCCCGCCGTCTGATAGCGCCGCTCGCGCTCCTTGCTCAGGCACTTCAGCACAATCGTCTCAAGCTCATCATCGACCTTACGGCAGATAGATCGAGGGCGAATCGGCTCGGTCTTGAGAATGTTGTCGAGCACGCTTCGCACGCTACCAGCCACCGGATAAGGAAACTTCCCGGTGAGCATCTGATAGAGTAAAACGCCCAGGGCATAAACATCCGTCCGCGTATCGATTCGATCGGGGCTGCCTTCCGCCTGTTCCGGCGCCGCCCAGGGAAGCGATCCGATGAACTGCCCCGTGAGCGTCATGCCATGTGGCGCCGATGCTCCGTCGGCGCCGGCGGATTGCAATCCATCCGCTTCGAGCGCCGCACTGTGCTGCGCAGAGGTAAACTTTGCCAGCCCAAAGTCCAACACGATTGCCCGCCCCGAGGAATCCACGCGGACGTTCGCGGGCTTCATATCACGATGAATGATTCCGCCGATGTGCGCCGCATTGACCGCGTCGCAAATTTGCACCAAGAGTTCCAACAGCTCACGGATCGATCGCGGCTCGCTGGCTACATAGACGTCAAGAGTTTGCCCGGCGATGTAATCCATCACCAGAAAGAACTGTCCGTCATGACTGCCTCCGTCATGAATCGTCACGATGTTGGGGTGCTGAAGTGCCGCGAGGACGCGCGTCTCGCGCTCGAAGCGTGCTCGTTCGAGCGGCCCGCCCAGGACGTGATTGTGCAGCAGCTTTAACGCAACTCGTCGGCCGGTACTTTCCTGCACGGCGCGATAAACCGTGCCCTGCCCGCCGCGGTGAATTTCGCGTTCGAGGCGATAGCCGGGGAAATGGTCGTTACGCACGGGCGTTGCACTGATGGATTCGGCGCTGAGACCTGCTCGTGCAACGTAACGATCGGCCTCGTCGGACTGAATTCGCGCCTGCTGAATCCAGAGGCGATGAGATTGCTGCCGTGGATCGGTCGTGGACATGCCGTTTGTAGTCCTCCATGCGCCGAAAGTGGATGCGTGATGCAAGGAGAGTCACTCACGCGCGCGATTCCAGAATCTGCGAAACGGGACCGAGCAATTCGCGGAGCCGGTCATGGGCGCGCCTGCGGAGCATATAGATCGCCCCGATCGATCGGCCCATTTTCTGGGCCACATCCGCGACCGGCAAACCCTCAAGATCGTAAAGCTGCACGGTTCGTGCGTAGTCTGGAGGCAGGCAACCGAACGCCTGATCGAGCCGTTGGCGCGCCTCGTCCTGCCGAACGAGGCGGCTGGGCGTTTGGCCGCCGGACGTCAGCACATCGAACAGTGCCAGATGAGAGTCGTGACGCCAGGCATCGAGCTGTAGGCGCGGCGATGGGTTCTTCTTTGCTTCAAGCGAGCGAATGGCGTCGCGGAGGTTGTTTTCAGCCATGCGGCGCAGCCATGCCGGGAATGCCTCGGCGCGCGCGGGGTCGAAGCTCTGAATGTGCGTAAATGCCTCCAGGTACGTCACCTGGATTACGTCCGCAACGTCCAGCGTCCCTTGCCAGGTCGGACTGATGACCAGATTGGCCGCGATCACCGGGCCGTAAAACTCGAGCAAGTCCCCCAATGCATCCTTGTCGCCCGCCACGGCGCGGCACACGCGATTTTGCTCCTCAGAATTCATCCTGCCTCCGTGAATCGCCCATTCGGGGCTGATTATACAGTCGAAAAGAATTATCCGAATTCGGCGTGAGTAAGTCTCGCTCTCCTGCGCATTGAAAGCGCGATTCAATCCACTGTGGTGCGAAGAAGCGTCATTCACCGACGGGTAAATCCCGGGGAGGTCAGCATGTATCAAAGGCAAAACACTTTTTTCACTGCTGCCTTGGCATTCTGCGGAGCGTTGATTGCAGCGAACGATGCGCCCGCTTCCGAGGTGTTTTATTCAACCTGTCCGGGGTACCCGGTCTCGGTCTGCCCGCCAACCTGGTCTGAAGTCAACATCCCTGATAACAACGCTAACGGCGTCACAATTCAACTTGACGTGCCGCCGGATGGTGAATACTTCATTACCGACGTCAACCCCTGGTTCTACATTTCGCATACCTGGCAGGGCGATTTGCGAGTCGTTCTGACCAGTCCGGCCGGCACGAACGTCGATCTGGTCAACCGGGCCGGCTCACCCGCCTGCGGCAACGGCTTCGGATTCGAGGCGGACAACTTCGGTCGCATCAATCCAGACTTTTTTCTCGTACAGGGCTTTGACCTGGATGATAGTGCGGCGTCGATTTACACCTCGCCGCCCGTCGCCTGTCCCGGCGTCAATGACGAAAATGGGGTCTGGCGACCGGTCTCGCCTCTCTCCGCGTTTAACGGGCAGTCAAAGGTCGGGCCCTGGAAGCTGTTCATTCAAGATCTGGCTGTCGGCGATGTCGGCACGGTCCACGTCTGGGGAATGACGATTCGCACCGAGCCCGCCACGCCACCGGTCGCGGATATCGCATTGCCCGACGACTACGCGTGCGGTTGCGCCGGCGGGCCGGTCACCGGCACGGCTCGCGACCCTGATGGGACCTTCAGCGGCTACACGCTGGAGTGGTCGGTCGATAGCGCCGGCCCCTGGACCACCATTGCCGCGAGCGGCACGGCGGTCGACAACGGCCAACTCGGCACCTTCCCTGCAAACATGCCGGAAGGCCATTCTTACGTGCGCCTGATTGCCACGAACGCACTGGGAATGTCCAGCACGTTTATAAAGGTAATTCACCAGGATCGCACGTTTGGTGGCGCGGGTATTCTTGATCCAGTCGATGGAGACATCGTCGGCGGCAGCGTCTGCACTGACCTCATCAGCGCCAGCGACTATTGCTTCGCCAGCGCGGCTTTGGCCTATGCCCCATCCGGCGGATCTTTCACGACGTTCTTTTCGACTTCGTCTCCGGTTCAGGAATTTCCTCCCTGGAATACGAACGGCCTGGCGAATGGCAACTACACGCTTCGGGTCACCGGCACCACCACCTGCGGGCACACCGCCTCTGATGATGTCGCCGTCGTCATCGACAACACCGCGCCGGTTGCGCTGATCACATCGCCGGACAATTGCGACCCGATGAGCGGCGTGGTTCCCATTCTTGGCACGGTGACCGACGCCCACCTGAGCGGCTGGACCCTGCAATACACCGGCGGCGCGGTCAACGACTGGCAGACGATCGCCACCGGGACAAATCCCGTGAGCAACGGGCTTTTGGCCAATTGGAACACCTCCGGGCTGCCCGCATGCGGCTATACTTTGCGGCTCGTGGCCAGCGACGCGTCGATCGTCAGTTGCCTGGGATCGAACAGCACCGAGTACCTGGTAAGCGTGGAGATTGGCGGCGGCACGGGCGGCGGCTCCTGTGACGTAAACGGCGACAGCGCGGTGGATGCCGCCGACATCCAGCCGCTGGTCGATTGTCTCGTTGGACCCTGAATGGGAAGAATTCGGCGGGGGCGACGTTGCGGCGCGGCGAAACGCGCCTGGTATCGAAAGGACATTGGTCGGCAGGGCCTCGGGTGAAACCCCGAGGCCCGCTGCGTTGTTTCGGCAGTGAATTAACGGGCGGCCTCTACGCCCGCTGATGTAAACCGCGAAAAAAGCGGGGCCGGCGTCGGGCTTTGCGGCCGCGAAGCCGGACTATATGCTCTGCCCTGGTGGAGCATGGACACGCAGCTGAAGAGAACAATCCGAGTGAGTCTTTTGTTCGCGACGCTTCTGGCGGCGGGGTGTCAGGGGCCGGAGCGTTGGGAAGCGGCGGGTCCCCGGGTTTACTTGATCGAGGGGGACTCGCTCGACGCGTCCAACGGGCTGGAGAGCGTCTGCGAACGGCTGAGGACGCACCGCGTGAACGCGCGGGTCTATCGACCGAAAAACTGGCTTTGCATCATCGGCGACATCGATGCACGGCCGCACGAGGAGGCGATCCTTGTCGGTCATGGGCATGGCGCGTTTCTGGCGACGCAGGTGGTTCGGCACTATGCGCAGCGGGACAGGCACAAGCAGATCGAGGCCGTGATCTCGATTGATGCATACAACAAGGACTGGCCGCACAACAATCGCGAGGCCGGCTTCGCCGAGCCGCATTGCAAGCCGATGGCGATCCCGGTGGGCCACAACGCGCTGAAGGTGCGGAATTTCAATCAGAGCAACCCCGACAGCCGCCGATGGGGAAGCGATTTGGTGTCCACGCGCAGATCGAACCTTCGGTGCGAGCATCCGTTTCATTGGTACGAGGATTTCTGGAGCCGGCGGGCGGTGACGGGACAGGTCCTCTCGGAAGAGATGACGGCGGAGGGCGTGCTGCACGAGACGATTGACAATGACCGGGCGTTGATCGAACGTATCGTGAGAATGTGCCGGAAGGCGGCGCTTTCGCCGTATCACTACACGCCCCCGGAACACCACCCGGATGTCGAAACCCCCGCAGCGGAGCCGATCGAAGACGCGGAAGGCGAGCGGGCCACGTGAGGGACAGCGCGGCGGCACTTCGATCGCGGGATCGGGGCGAGTTGCGCGGGCTTCGTGGATTTGGACGGGGGTTCTGGCGGCGATTGCCGCGCTTCTGACCGGCATTCTCGCTTCACAATTGCGCAAGTCGTGGTCGATGACGGGGGCGATGATGCGCGCCGAGGCTGCCGGCGTAAATCGCAAATCTCTGGACAGCGCTGTGCGCCGGGCCGTGGAGGGCAAGCCGTTTCTTGCAAAGCGGTTTGCGGTGAGCGATCTCCTGAACAAGCTGGACGGCGTGCGGCGGGGTGACATCGACGCGGCGTCCGTGGTTCAGGCGGCCGCGGCGGAGGTCGATCGCGACGCCGAAAATCTTCTTTCGCGGATGATCTATGCGGCGATCGTGGATATCGATTTTGTTCGCCAGCAGGGGCCGTCGCCGGTGGTTACGACCCAGCCGGTCGAGGGCTCCGACGGGACGGCGCTCCAGCGATTCAATCAGATGCGGCTGGCGATCGAGCATGACGCGCCGGCGCGGATGGCGTCGCTGCACCGGAACGAGTTGATTCGGGATTGCACGCGGGTCGTTGGAGAATTCGTTCGGCGACCGGATG
>DATMEE010000442.1:0-5531 GCA_035557035.1 Phycisphaerae bacterium | reverse complement strand
ATGAAGGCGATCGTGATGCCGCTCCTCGGGGCACCACCGATCAATGCGGCTTTCCACTATCTGGCGGGGAACACCGCCGCGCTCCCAGGAATACTCTACGCCGTGATTATCGGCGCCGGCTTCGGAGAAGAGACTGTTTTCCGCGGGTGGATGTTCGAACGCTTTGGCAGGCTTTTCGGATCGAGCGCGTGGGCGAAGACACTAATCGTTGTGATTACTTCGGCCGGGTTCGGTGCGATCCATTACCCGGTCCAGGGCCTCGCCGGCGCTGAACAGGCCACAATCTTCGGGCTGGTCTTCGGGACGATTTTCGCAATCAGAGGCCGAATCTTCATGCTGATGGTGGCTCACGCCGCTTTCGACGTGGTGGCCGTCGCGATCATCTATTGGGATCTCGAATCCGAGGTCGCCCACTTCATCTTCAAATAGCGGAATCAATCAGCTCACACCAAGGGCACGAAGGACACAAAGGCCTACCGCGGATTACTCGGATTTCACGGATGGTCAGCAAGCCGCCTCGCTCCATCGAAGCGCGTTGAGAAGCAACGGCGACGGAGCGATGTAACCAGAACCAATCCCAATCCGTTTCATCTGCGACACCTGTCGCACCGTAGCCTCGGCGCAGGCGGATCCGCGGTTAAAATGAATTCACTCCCGGTGGGAAGGAATCAAGCACCGTAGCATTCGCCTTGCGGACAATCGCCCGCTTGCGCGACGTTCTCCACGAATGAAGCCGGTCCGCGTGGAAGTGAACGATCTGATGCAGAAAGGCTACGTTTATTTTCGGACGAAACCGATGGGCCGCGCCTTCCGCGCCGGGTTCAGGCCCGAGCTCACTCCCGGGCAAATGCTGAAGCTCGGCGTCTTCGGCGGAAGATACATGACGGATTGCACGAAGGAGTTTCCCACCAGCTGGTTCAAAAAGGCAAAGCTCTGCCGGGCACGGCATGAAGCGTCGCTTAACTTCTTCAGTGTGAATGCGTCTCAGCCGCTCACGACCTGGCGCAAGAAAGGTTGGATTTATCACGAAGATCCCCGCGGCTGGTTTCAATGGTACTGCCGCTATTATATTGGCCGCCGCTGTCTGGACGATTTGCGCCAGATCAAACGCTGGCGCGCCGTCCGACGGCACCTTGCGCAACTAAAGAAGAACTGCGCTCGCGGAGATCTCACCTGCCGGCGAAAACAGCGGCAGGCGCTGCTCCACTGGGCGTACGATTCGCGAAAGATCTGAGCCTGGGGACCGGTTACGGGCTACACCTGATCGATTAACAACCGTCGCAACTCTGCGATCCGTGCTTCGGGTGGGCCATAATTTGCACGGTAGTCTTCGACGCTCCGCCGGATCACTTCGAACGCGGCTTCACGGTTGTAAACTTCCCCAATCTCGACGCGGCGCGGACCTTCCTGCGGCAGTTGCTTATAGCTCAAAAAATAATGCCGCAGCCGGTCGATGAGTCCGGTTGGAGCGTCGGCGATATCTCGAAGATGGCCATAGGCAACATCAAATTCGAGGACCGCGATGATCTTGTCGTCGGCCTCGTCGCCGTCGATCATCCGCAAGCCGCCGATGGGCAGGGCCCGAACGAAAAAGTCGCCGTGGGCGGCGGGACGTTCGGTCAGCACACAGATGTCGAGCGGATCGCCGTCTCCGCGGATGCCTTCGCGTCCCGTGCGCGATTGGCAGAGTGCGGCAACCGAAATGCCACAGAACGTTTGCGGGATGAAACCGTAAGGAGCCGGGCACATGCTGGAGAAACGTTGCGGGCGATCAACGCGAAGATGTCCCGAAGGCTTATCCAGTTCATACTTAACGGCGTCCGTCGGAACGATCTCGATGTACGCGTTAACCACGGCGGGCGCGTCCGTGCCGGGTGCGACGCCGTGCCACGGATGCGCCTGGAAGAGTTTCGCGAGAAGATCGTCTAGAGTTTCGTGGTTTGTCGGCATCGGTTCTTTCGATACTCCACCGCGCGCCTAGGGCTGAAAGATCGCCGGGAACTTAAAGCGATAAACCCAAAGGAGGAAGAGCGCGAAGACGGAGATGCAAATGGCCATCCCCAGACCGGCCGGATCAAGGAAAATGTGATAGAGCACGATGTTCACGATCACGGGTCCGAGAAGCGTGAGGCCGAGCGCGACGAAGCGTCCTCCGAGGAGCAGGAGCAGACCTCCGACGACCTGGAGCACCGCGATGGCGTAAATGTATCCGCTGTTGACCATGGCGCCGAGGAACGCGCCCGCCTGGCCTTCCAGTGGCGGCATCGGAATGAAGTGGAAGAAGGCGTTGGACCCGAAGACGGCGAACATGAGCCCGAGCAGGACCCGGGCGATGATGATGGCGTATTTCATGCGTGTTGATTAGCGAAACTGCGGACGAAGAGGAAGCCTGTTAACTGCGGATCCGCCTGCGCCCAGGCTACCGCCCGACAGGTGGCGCGAATTTGAAATTAGGTCGATACCCGCACGACCTCATCGCTATCCTCGCGACTTTACCTTCTGTGTCGCTCATCCCATTCGGTCCATTCACGGATGTCTTCAGTGCGTCCCCGGAGACCATCCTCTGAGATGGAAAGACCTGATGCAGTTGTGATATATCGCAGGAATCAGTCCGTCTTCCCAACCGGCCTCTTCGAGTTTGCGCACCTTGAGCGCGTTCGAGTTACTGCTCGGCGCTTTCATTGTCATCGGGCATAATGTTTTTCACATACTCCCTAACGAAGTGCCGATTTTGTTTGGGCTCGGCCTGCTCTCGATTCGACTGCGTGACGGCGGATGGTCCGCGATGGGGTTTAAGCGGCCGGCCTCCTGGGTCCACCTCGTAGTGATTGCGCTGGCTGCGGCTGCCTTGAGAATCATCCTGGGCGACCTGGTCATCGAACCGCTCGCCGCGCACTTCTGGCCTCCGATCGTCGTTCCCAGCGGAACGGAAGCGATTTCCGGGAATATCGGGACGGCCCTGGTTTGGCTGCTTTTGGTTTGGACCTGGGCCGCGTTCGGCGAGGAGGTCGGATATCGAGGATATTTGCTCACTCGCGCGGCCGACCTGGGTGGAAGGACGACGGCGGCCTATTGGATTGGAGTTGTTGTCGTTGCGGTCCTGTTTGGTTACGGGCATTACTACAAAGGGCCAATCGGCATTCTGGATTCCGGAGTTGCCGGGATGATCCTGGGCGCGGCTTACATGTTTTCAGGCCGCAATCTTTGGGCCAGCATCCTGGCGCACGGGTTTATCGACACGTTTGCAGTCATTGCACTGTACTTGGGATGGGATTCCTGATGGCAGGCTGCGGACGAATGATGTTCGGCCGCAAGAGTTGCCCTTGGCACCACGACTGCTAAGGGAAGCACCCCTAACGATGAAATTTGAACGGCAGCCGGACGACATCGAGCCCGGCACCAACACTTTCGAGCTCAAAGCGCTTCTCTTGGTGGATGACGATAAACAACTCGCCACCGCCCTGCAGTGGATTCTGGCGGACGAGAATTTCCTCGTCGACGTGGCCTTCGACGGTGAGGAAGCCATGCTCAAGGTGAAAGCGCATCAGTACGACGCCGTCATCTGCGACCTGAAAATGCCGCGCCTGCGGGGTGACGAGTTTTATCTCCAGGCCAGGGAACTGCGCCCGGACCTCTCGGATTATTTCATCTTCATCACCGGCTTCGCGACCGATCCTCAAATCCGAACATTCCTCATCGAACACGAAGTTAAGTTTCTGGTGAAACCTTTCCCCATCAAAGGCCTGATTCACTGCGTGAAGGAATTGCTCAGCTAAGCGAGAACGAGGTTCTCCCCCTTTGTCATTCCGAGCGCAGTCATCCTGAGCGAAGCGCAGTGAAGTCGAAGGACCCCGTTGTGCCACGAACGGCGCCGATGCATTGCCGAACGTTACTCCCCGGGGTTCCTCGACTTCGCTTTGCTGCGCTCGGAATGACAAAGTAGGCTGAGCGCGCCGCAGCCGCTTACTGGTGCCCAGCCAGAACCCGCGCAAACCGCCACACTTCGTGAAACGTGTTGTAGAGCGGCGTGGGCGCGGCCCGGATGACGTTGGGCTCGCGGAAATCGCACTTCACGCCGGCAGCCTCCAGTTTCTTGAACAGCTCCCTGGGATGCTCGTGGACTTGGATGGAGAGCTGGCAACCGCGCGCTTCGCTCTCGCGCGGAGTGATCACGGTTAACTTTGAATGGGCGTCAGACTTTTGCCCGTCCGGATCGGACAGCAGGAATTGAAGATAGCTGGTTAGCTTGATCGATTTCGCGCGCAACGCTTCCATCCCGCCGGCTTCATCGAAGATCGACAACGACGCACGCACGGGCGCCATCGAAAAGATGGGCGGGTTGCTGATTTGCCAGCCGTCGGCGGACGCGACAGGGATGAACTCGGGTTCGAGATGAAGGCGGAACCGCGTGTTCGGATCGTTCCCGAACCAACCGGCCAGCCGCGGCAACTCGCGGTTCGTCGCGTGCCGCTCGTGCACGAATGCCCCCGCCACCGCGCCGGGGCCGGCGTTGAGATATTTGTATGAGCACCAGACCGCGAAATCGACGTTCCAATCGTGCAACGCCAGCGGCACGTTGCCGATCGCGTGCGCCAGATCGATCCCGACCATGCAGCCGCGCTTCTGCGCCGCCGCCGTGATTTTCTCGATGTCGAACAACTGACCGGTGAAGAAGTTCACGCCGGCCATGAGCACGAGCGCGATCTGGTCGCCCTGCTTTTCCAGCAGCGCCTCAATGTCATCCTGTCGAACGGTGAACTCCCCGTCGCGCGGACGCGCGAGAACAAGCGCATCGTTTGGATCGAATCCATGATGAACAATCTGCGTCTTGATCGCGTAGGTGTCCGAAGGGAAGGCCGGGTCTTCCATCAGGATCTTAAAGCGCGTTTTCGTCGGCCGGTAGAACGTGGCCATCATGAGGTGAAGATTCACCGTGAGGCTGTTCATGCAGATGACCTCGTTCGGTTGCGCGCCGACGAGCCGCGCCGCCGGCTCGCGCAAGGTCTCGTGATACGAATACCAAGGCGTCTTCGCGCCGAGATGGGCGTCGACCGCGAGCCTGGCCCAATCGTCTAATTCCTGATCGACGAGTTCCCGCGCCGTCTTCGGCATCAAACCGAGCGAGTTCCCCGCAAGGTAGATGAGAGGCTCGCCGTCCTGGCCACGGGGTAGATGGAAACGCTCACGGAACTGACGCAACGAATCTTCAGCATCGAGCTGAAGCGCGAATTCTTCGTCGGCGGAATAAGTCATCGTCTTTGTTTAGCGGAGAGGGAGAGGTTCGCCACAGATTAACACGGATGAAACACGGATTTGGGGAGGTTCAAGTATCCGGCCTTCCCAAAATCCGTGTAAATTTGTGTCCATCCGTGGCCGTTTTTTCTGATTAGGGCGGTTGCATGAACTCGATCGTTGTCCCATCGGGATCGCGCACGTAGATCACGCGCCTTCCGGCATTCGGACCCGATTGCAGGGTTTGCGGTTGGCCAGCGGCTTGCCAGCCGGACGCGGCGATCGCGTCCAGCACCGCG
>DATMEE010000441.1:0-3103 GCA_035557035.1 Phycisphaerae bacterium | reverse complement strand
TATTTCGCGAAAATCTTGATTCCGCAGTTTGAAAGTCTCGGACTGGTATACAGGTCTAGTTGGATGCGATTGATTTGGCGCTCGTCTTTCGCAGCCGGATCACGCACAGAATCGCCATCATCGTGAGCGCTGCCGTTGCCGGTTCGGGCACCGGCGCGTATTCGTAGGTCAGTGTCAGCGTGGAAGTACCGATCGCGGAGTAATAGGCGGCAATATCCTGCGAACCGCCGCCGAAGAGATGCTCCGAAAACTGTGGAGACGACGCGATCGTATGAACCCCGACCAGCGGCGTCGTTCCGACGAAGAGCGGTATTTCCTCCGGCGCGATTGGAATATCTTCCACCTGGCTATCCTGAATCAACGGAGAGGTCCGGCCCGACCCGCCGAGAAAATCCAGAGTTCCGTCGAACGCATCGACCGACTCGGCGCTGAAGTCATACCGCAGCGTGAGGGCATGGCCGTATTCGAACGACTCCTCATCAGTGAGTACGAAGACGGCCGCCGGCCCCCCGCCCCCGCTGATGGTGCGCGGCGCGCCCGCAAGATTCTCGAAGCCCACCTGCACGGAGAAATCGAACGCCAGCGACAGGCGAACGCCCTGCAGCGTGCCCAGCGCGGGGTCGAATTTCATGAAGTCGAGAAATGTCTCCCCTCCGACGGGTATGGCGCTGATCTGGGTGATCTCGTTTGCGGCCGCGCTGCTCGCCGCGGCAAGGGTGATGAGCAGGCACTGGAAGCCGCGGGTGACTTGTCTCATTATGCACGCTCCTTTCGATGAACGAATTGCCCGCTTGGAATGGCAAAACGGGCTTCTGATTTGTGTATGGCATTGCCGCCCGGCACGACGGTATAATGTTCCCACGCGCCAAGCCATGTTTCCTATCGTTACGTCCGTGAACGGCGCGGCGAACCCGTCAAGAAAATTCAAGACTGGCCCGAAATGAACTCCACCGCGGAATCAGTCACGCGCATTCTGAGCACGGCCGAGCCGCACGATCCGCAGACTGCGGCCGAACTGTTGCCGCTGCTTTATGAAGAGCTTCGCCGCCTGGCCCGGGCGCGTTTGCGCGGCGCGCTTCCCGGCACGACGATTCAGCCGACCGAGTTGGTGCATGAAGCCTATTTGCGCCTGGTGGGCAATCACGATCCGGGCTGGAACGGCCGCAATCACTTCTTTGGTGCGGCCGCGCAGGCGATGCGAAACATTCTGGTCGACCGGGCGCGTAGCAAGGCCACTGCGAAACGCGGCGGCGGCCGCCAGCGCGTCGATGCCGAGGAAATTGACCTTGCCATCGAGCCGCCCTCCGATGACGTCCTGGCGCTGGACGAGGCCCTTCGCAATCTTGAGAAACTGGACCCTCAGAAGTCGCGGATCGCCCTTCTGCACTGTTTCTGCGGGATGACCCACGAAGAAATCGCCTCGACGCTCGACGTTTCGTTATCGACGGTCGAGCGCGAATGGCGTTTCACGCGCGCGCTGCTGCATGCCCAGCTCTCGGATCGAAGTTTGCCGGCAGGTTGACGGGCAGCCGCGGCCAATTACGAACTGATGGATAGATGATCACGCTGGACAACAGGCGTATCCGGCTGGCGGAGGCGATTTTCGACGTCGTCGTCGAGCTTCCGCCGGAGCGGCGGCCGACCGTTCTTGCCGAGCGGTGCGGCTCGGACATGGAGCTGCGCTCCTTTGTCGAGCAGCTCATTCAAAGCGACGAGCACGCGAGCTTAAGCTCGTCGGATCACCGCGTGTTCCGTCCCTCCGCCGCGATTCCGTTGCCTGACCGAATCGGGAGCTATCGAATCGTCCGTTCCCTCGGCGAAGGCGGCATGGGCGTGGTGTATGAGGCAGAGCAGGAACACCCCCGGCGATCCGTCGCGCTGAAGATGCTGCGCCCCGGAATTCTATCGCCGCGCGCCGTTCAGCGCTTCGAGCATGAGGCCGATCTGCTGGGGCAGCTCCAGCATCCCGGCATCGCGCAGGTGTTCGAGGCGGGAACGACCGAGGTCGCGGGGGCCGGCGGCGCGGTGGCGCGGCATCCGTTCTTCGCGATGGAATTGGTTCGCGGCCGGACACTGATTGAGTATGCCCGCGAGAACAAGCTCTCGATCGCCGAGCAATTGGCGCTGGTCGCCCGGGTGTGCGACGCGGTTCAACATGCTCATCAGAAAGGGGTCATTCATCGCGATCTAAAGCCTGCCAACATTCTGGTGAATGACGAGGGACAGCCGAAGATCCTCGACTTTGGCGTGGCACGGGCGATCGGGGCCGACCTGGACGCGCCGTCCAGCCAAACCATCGCGGGACAACTTCTCGGGACCATCCCCTACATGAGTCCCGAGCAACTGGAGGGGAACTGCCACGCTATTGACACGCGAAGCGATGTTTATTCGCTGGGAGTCGTGGCCTTTGAGCTGCTGACCGGCCAGCTGCCGTTCGACGTGGCCGACGTGCCGTCGGTTCAGGCAATTCGTATTCTCTCGCAGCGAGACCCGCTCCCCGCCGGCGCCGTTCGACCGGAACTGCGCGGAGATGTCGAAGCGATTATCGGCAAGGCGCTGGAGCGAAATGCCGATCGCCGATATGCATCGTGCGCGGAGCTGGCGGCCGACATCCGCCGTTACCTGCGAAATGAAACGGTGCTGGCCCGCCCGCCGACAGCGCTTCATCAGCTCGCGAAATTCGCACGACGCAATCGCGGGCTGGTGGTGGGCGCCGCAGTCGCGATCACAGCACTGATGGCCGGAACGATCGGCACCGCGACTTTTGCGTGGCGCGAATCGCGAGAGGCCGAGCGCGCCGAGGCCCATGCGGCACGGGCCGAGTCGGTCACCCGTTTTCTGCGCGAGATGCTGGCTTCGGCGGACCCACAGGCCATGGGCGGCCCGGACGTGACCGTTCGCCAGGTTCTGGACGAAGCGGCGGCGCGAATCAATGCCGGCGAACTCAACCGCGATCCGGAGATCACGGCCGCGCTGCACAACACGATCGGCGAATCGTATCTGAACCTGGGAAATTATCCCGAGGCGAGGCGACACCTTCAGGCAGCGGTCGCGCTGTTTGGCGAGCAGCGCGGGTCGTTGGATGCGGACGTCATTCTGAATA
>DATMEE010000440.1:0-7396 GCA_035557035.1 Phycisphaerae bacterium | reverse complement strand
GTTCCGGCGTCCGACGATGTCGCATCGGCGGTCGCATCGCGCGTCGCCGCCTCGTCTCGATCGTGGATGACCCAGATTTCGCGGCAGCCGATTTCCGACACGATCGTGCGGACGTGATCGAGCACCGTGCCCGCCGCCAGCGGCCAATCCAGCACCGAAGGCGGCGCGGAACAGCCCGCCTCCCGCAGGGCGCGATCGCGAATGATGGTGACCGTGATCATTCCGTGGTCCGAGTCCGGGTCAGGCCAGCATTTCGGCTGCCTGAAGCGAACGTTGCTGATAATAGTAGGGGTAATAGGCCGAGCCTCGGTTCACGCCGACGAGCAGCGTGCCCAGCAGCCGCGCTCCCGCGTTGCTCAGCGTCGTGAACGCCTCCACCGCGTCCTCACGATTCGATCCCGAGGAGCGCAGCACCATCACCGTGCCATCCGCGTGCGCTGCCGTAATTCTGGCATCCGCCATCGACAACACCGGCGGACTGTCCAGCAGAACCATGTCATAGCCCGACTTCCATCGCTCCAGCGCCTCGCCAAACGAGCTGCGCGCCAGAATGTCATGATCCGGCGTACTCCCGCGCTTCCCGATCGGCAGCACGTGCAGATTCGGCAGTTCCGATTCCATGATGGCTTCGTCGTCTGTCGCCTTGCCCGTCAGGACGTCGCGCACACCAGCGGAATTCGACGCCTTATAGAGTTGAGTCACCGACGGATGAAGCATGTCCACGTCCACGAGCAGAACGCGCTTGCCCATCGCGGCCAGACTTCGAGCCAGAAGCACCGCCACGGATGTCTTGCCGGAATTGGGCTCCGGGCTGGTCAGGACCACCGCGCTGTGCTCCGCTACCCGCTGAAGCAGCATCGTGCGGATGATGCGAATATTCTCATTGATCGCCTGTCCAAGCAGCGTGTCGTCCTCCATCTCAAGGATATTCTGCGCCCGGGGAAGCTGTCCCAGAAAAGGAATATCTCTCGAAACGCCCGTGTTGATATCCGCGAACTCGTGAATCTTCGGATCCGTTCGTCCGCGAAGATAACCAGCGCCCAGTCCGATCGCGGTCGACACGAGCAGCGCGCAGGCTGTAAACAGAAATCGCCGATCGCTCGAAGGCGTCAGCCGAACCAGGCCGGCCGATTGCAGGCTGATGCGGGCCGGCGCATTGCTCTCGGTTTCCAGAGCGTGCAGACGATCCATGAGGTCCTTGCGCATGAGCTTCTGCTCGTTATACATTTCGTCGGTGCGGGCCAAGTCCTGAACCCGGCCGTCGGCGTCGGCGAGCTGCGTCTGAAGCTCCGCGATGGAATCGTCCAATTCCGCTTCGCGATGCTCCACCAGCTTGGAATTCGCCACGTACGAATAAGGTTCCAGTCCCAGGCGCTGCTCGGTGAGCCGAAGCATTCGCCGAGCCTGATCGAGATCGGCGATCGCCGACTGCAAGGACGGATGTGCCTCGCCGAATTGCCGCTTCGCCAGATCAAGGCGCTTTTTCGCGACGACGTAATCTTCCTGATAGCGAAGCCAGGTGGCATCCGTCTGGACCTCCATCGGCACGTTCGCCAGGCGGATCGCATCCATCATGTCGGCATCGATGCGGTCCTGCGTCGCGCCGGCCGGCTGGTCGGGATTCGCTCGTTCCAGCTCCCGCAACTGCCGCTCCTCTCGCATCATCTCCAGCGCTGCACGCTTCCCGCGAAGGTCATTGAGCATCTGCGTTCGCACTTCCTCGTGCAGCGTGGTGCCCATCTGCTCCGCCAGCGCGAATTTGTGCTCGAACAACTCCTTGATGCGATCTTGCACCGATGTGAGCTGGTCGCGCAAGGCGGAAAGTCGCTGACGCTCGCTCTCCGACTGCATTTCGTCCCAGAATTCCTTGTACTCCTCGGCCACCGCGTTCACGATGACCGCCGCGTCCTGGGGCCGGCGCGTCTCGACCGCGATATCCACCAGTTCCGTCCCGCGTCGAAGCGTGACCGACAGTTGGCGCGCCAGACGGTCGATCAGCCGCGAGACGTCGCCCGACGAAGCGTTGGAAGACCCAAACCACTCCGTGGCCCGAACGTCCTCGCGATCGAACACCCGCGACAACACCTCGGGACTTTGTATGACGGATACCTGCGTGTTGATGTACGCGTTAAACAGCGGCACCGTGCCGTTGTCCTCGGTCTTGTAAAGCACTCGCGGAACGCTCGAGGCGACGCGAATGACCGCCGTGGAGCTGTACTGCGGCTCAACCATCGTCCAAATCCCCGCCATCAGAATGAACGCCAGTGCCGCCGTCACGCCCAGAATCGTGCGCTTCCAGCGCATGAGCGCGCGAAAGGAAATCGCCGGCTCTATCGCGGTCCTTGCAGGAACGGCAAACAGATCGGGATAATGGGAAGCCGCGGCCGCCCGGGCATCTTCAAGCGCCCCATGCGCCCGGAGTGTGAGTCCGATGTTGCCGTTGCCGTTTCCCGGATTCTTCCGCGTTTCACCGTCCATATGATTTCTCCTGATTCAGCGCGCCCTGACTTTAGGCGTTTCCCCCGATGCTGCCCGCTACCCCGATCCCTCGGCGAGGTCGGGTTGACGCGTGCCGAACACAGCCGGAGACAACGCCTTCCGCTCGCACCCTCGTCGAATGGGTCAGAATGCTGCGATCAACATAGGCGTCCGGTCCGATTTCAACGTCATCCCACAACACCGCCCGAGAGATGTTGGCCCGTTCTCCGATGCGGCAGAAGTCTCCGACCGCGGCCGGCCCGAGGATCATGGCCCCCGGCAAGACCTCTGTTTCCTCTCCGATCATCACCGGGCCAAGAAGCCTGGCTTCCGGAGAAATGCGCGCGCCGGCATGAACAATCGCGGTTCCCCGGCGGGTGTAACCATCGGGCAGTGCCAGCCGCGTTTGCATGTATGACAGCAGCTCGCCCGTTCCCGAGAGACAGGAGCCTGTCCCGCCAATACGCACCAGCGGCGCGTTTGTGATGTACGGCAGCACGCTCTCGCCTGCCTCATACATTCTGGGAATCATCATTTCTTTGATGTCTTGATATCCTGCACGCGGCACGTGCGCCAGCGCGGACCGCGAAATCGCGTACATCCCGACCGGGGTCAGATGGGCTGAATCCGCGTCGTTCTGACGGGAAAACTGCCGTTGCGCCGCAACCGTCATTGATGCCCCGGCACGCAAATGGGTCTCTACGAGGTCGTTCAGCGCAAGACCCAGCGGAATCAGCCCGGCCTCGATGACCACCAGGGTCGCGGCATCGAGATCGGCCGCCGCATCAAAAAGGCAGCCCGCCGGGCCGCGCGGCATCATGTCGTCGAGGTAGCTGATGCGCGGCGAAGAATCGTCTCTTTGGTTGCAATGCTGGCGTATGCGGGACGTATCGCTGTTCGCGCAAATACGCACGTCGCCGATCCCGCCGTCCTGAAACCACTGCAGCGCGTGATCGATCAGCGCCCGATTGGCGATCGGCATCAACGCCCGCGGAAACGAGCGCTCGAACGCCGGAGATTCCCACGCGTGCGCGCCGGCCAAAATGATGCCATGGATGCCCGCTTGCATCTTCCCCCCGGAAAGCAATCGCAACGCCCGGATACAGGATCCCGGCGATCACTCAAAATGTTCAGTCGATTGGAGACTCACTGGGAGTCTGATTGCTTATAGATCAGACTGCCCATTGTACCCCGGGCGGTTTGTCGAAGTCACGCTTTTCGGCGCAGGGAAATTCAGGACCGATATCCTCGTGCGAAGCGTCGCCGGCGCGGCAACCTTACAAGACGCGACGGCCGTGACGCTCGGAGAACGGACGTGGTAGTTTCGACTGACGTTGCCAAAGTGAGTGGCGTCATCTCCGCGATGGATGCGCAGCTCAGTAGCAGGGTCTACTGACAACTGAACGTGGCACCCGTCGCGATGAACGTCGAGCGTGTGACTGTCCTTTCGATGGACGATGCACTCGGGTGCGAAATGAAATGCCAATGACGCCGAATGCACCCCATGTCCGATAAGTTCATCGGTAATTTCCAGTGAATTCGGTTTCGGCTGAAGCAATATAGTACGGCGATGGCTCACCCCGACCCGCGATCGACAGTATCCATCATGATCACCAGTTGCGCTCGACTCCTCTGGCGTCGCAGAATAGTTCATCAAACGGACATTGGCCTGCCGCCCCCAGAGAAACGGCCCAGCCATGGCGGACTGATCCTTCCCGTCAATTTCAACCGTATTGTGTGCCCGGGTGGAGCGGAAGTGCCGCCGCCAGGCTGGAAATGAGAAATAGTCAAAAGTCCCCGGATCGACCAGAAACTCCAGCCCCGCCACCCGTAAAGTGACCGCCAATGCATCCGCGTGGCCATGCGCCGCCAGCGACCCAAACCCCAGCGCCCCGCAGTCGAACGTCGCACTGATCGCGTCATTTCGCGAACGATGCCCGCATTGCAGCAGGACAATCCCGCCCTCGGGAAAAACCCGCGACACAAGGTCGTCATTGTACGCTGCGATCTGGCGAACCTTTCGCGCGGCATCATGGCCAACCAGCCACGCAGTCGTCTCAATACTTCGATCGGTGGCGCCGGCAAGAGACGCGTCGTCAAATAGCGCCGCGCCCACATTCAGCCAGGAGCGCGGATCATTCTTCGCCCCCCCTAGGTCCAGAACATACCCCTCGTCCGAGTCGCCGAACAAAGGCATCGGCCCACCCTCGCACAATGCTGCGATGTATCGGTACATCGCGTGCAGGCGCTCCCGAAACTCGAGCGGGAAATCCTCTCCAATGTTTCGCGAAACCAGCAGCATAAGCGTGAAAAACTGCATCACAAAGAGTTGATACCCCGTGGCCTGCTCTTTGTTCACGCCATCGTCGTGCGTTTGCCGCAAAATCTCTCCACAGAGTATTTCTTTCGCCCGCCGGCGCCACCGATTCGCATTCCGAAATTGCGAAAAGTACGCCGCGCCGATGTACACGCCCGCGGCCTCCCCAATGACATGATTGTTCGCCGACGAATAGCGCGAATACTTCCGTTGAATTTCCCACAAATGCCGATACGCCGACTTGGCCAGTCGCCGCGAAAGGTCCTCTTCAATGTTGCCCGCCGGCCGGATCAGTTCCAGCGCCCAAACCCAGTTGATAAGCCGAATCGCAATCTCCAGCGAGCTTCGCCAGTTCATCCCGCGCCCGTACGGACACTGATCGAGCCAGCTCCGCAGATGTGCAACAACCGCATCGGCATAGCTCGCCCCGCCCGTCGCTCGATACGCGCGTCCCAAAACGACCAGGTGGTGATGGCGGTTCAACTCCCAAATCCACTTGCAGTCACCCGTCGTCTTCACATCGCGATAATCGATCGATCCGGAAAACCGCGTAGGTGCCGCGACCCGGGAGCGGTACTCAAAATTCCAGTTCACCGCGTGGCCGATCGAAATCGGTTCCTCTCCCAGCAGCAGGTACTCCCCGCCCACAATCGCCCTCGCCCGTTCTTTCAGTCGTTCGGAATCGATCAAATCAGCGAAAGCTAAGGGCGAATCTGCCCAGTGATTTCCCAATGCCGCCGCGCACCCGAGAATTTCCCGCCCGGCCGAAGCGCCGACATCGCGAGAGCCGGACGCGCTCCCGCGAATATTGACCAGCAGGGCATCAACCGTATTCTGCGCAGCGCCCCCAAGCCGCCAGAGAATCTCCCCCGACGACATCGACGCCAGCCGTTGCCAGTACCATGACACAGTCTGCATAGTCCGATGACTTATCGGTCATCGCGGCCCCCGCGTTGACCCGCCGAAGCGACCGCCAAAGCATGCCGCCACTCATTCGCGATATTTGCCACTTTCCTCTCAGAAGCGTAAAACATCATCGCGCCGCCGCGCGGAAAAATGGAAGCCCCCGTCGCATCCCAGCGCTCGCGGGCCCGTAGCTCAATTGGTTAGAGCAGGGGACTCATAATCTCCTGGTTCCCGGTTCGAGTCCGGGCGGGCCCAATCGCAACGAATTACCAGCATCGATCCGAAGCGCTTGCAGACGCGAGGCTTCCGTCCCCGCACAATACCCCTAAGTCTTCTGCCCGCTTGACCTTCCAGCGTTTTCCCCTAAGCTCCAATCATGCACAAATCCATCCCCGAAGACATCGAATCCCTTGAAGCCCAGGAGTGGATCGATTCCTATAACGACGTCGTCGCGCTCGACGGACCTCAGCGTGCCCAGTTTCTACTGGCTCAGGTTCGCGACGCCGCCCGTGAACGCGGCCAGCCGTTCCCCATCAACGCGAATACGCCGTACGTCAATACGATCCCCGTCGATCGCCAGCCCGACTATCCCGGCGACCGCGAAATCGAGCGCCGCCTGAAAAGCTACATCCGCTGGAACGCCATGGCACTCGTCGTCCGCGCCAACCGCCGCTCGGCCGGCATCGGCGGCCACATCTCCACGTTCGCCAGTTGCGCGACCCTCCAACATGTCGGAATGAACCATTTCTTCCGTGCCAACACCAAGGATCGAAGCGGCGATCAGATCTTCTTCCAGGGCCACGCCGCCCCGGGCATTTACGCCCGCGCGTTTCTGCAAGGCCGCCTAACCACCGAGCAGATGCACAACTTCCGCCGCGAACTGGCCGAAGGCGGGGGCCTCAGCAGCTACCCCCATCCCTGGCTCATGCCCGATTTCTGGGAATTCCCCACCGTCTCGATGGGCCTCGCCTCGATCACCGCCATCTATCAGGCCCGCTTCAATCGCTATTTGCAGAGCCGCAAGATCGCCCAAACCAATGACTGCCGCGTCTGGGCCTTCCTCGGCGACGGCGAAATGGACGAGCCCGAAAGCCTCGGTGCCATCACGTTGGCCTCCCGTGAAAAACTCGACAATCTCACTTTCGTCGTGAATTGCAACCTCCAGCGCCTCGACGGCCCCGTCCGCGGCAACGGCAGCATCATTCAGGAACTGGAGGCCGCCTTCGCCGGCGCCGGCTGGAACGTCATCAAGGTCATCTGGGGCGGTGATTGGGATCCGCTGCTCGAAGCCGACGTCGATGGCCTGCTCCCCGCGCGCATGGCCGAAATCGTCGACGGCCAATGGCAAAAATACACCGTCGAGTCCGGCGCTTACATCCGCGACCATTTCTTCGGCGCCGACCCGCGCCTGCTGAAGCTCGTCGAGCACCTCACCGACAAGCAGATCGAAAAACTCCGCCTCGGCGGCCACGACCCCGCCAAAGTCTATGCCGCATACAAGGCAGCGACCGAGCACGTCGGCCAGCCCACCGTCATCCTCGCCCGCACCATCAAGGGCTACGGCCTCGGCGAAGCCGGCGAAGGAAAAAACATCACCCACCAGCAAAAGAAAATGAACGAGGACGAGCTGCGCGGTTTCCGCAACCGTTTCGACATCCCCGTTTCCGACAAGGAAGTTCGCGAAGCGCCTTTCTA
>DATMEE010000439.1:0-3776 GCA_035557035.1 Phycisphaerae bacterium | reverse complement strand
GTTTCCCGCGACGACCATCACCGCTCCGAACTCGCCCATGGCCCGCGCCCAGAATAGCAGCGCGCCGCCGAGGATTCCGCGCCAGCAGAGCGGCGCCACGATGGTCGCGAGACTCCGTGCTCGACCGGCGCCCAGCGACGCGGCGACCGTGAGGAGTCGAGCATCGGTGTTCTCGGCGGCGGCGCTCACCGTGCGAATCAGGAGCGGCGCGGCGACGATGCCCGACGCCAGCGCCGCGGCCCACCAGGTGAAGGCCAGCGGCAATCCCAGCACGAGAAGCAATTTCAGCAGGAGAATGCCGGTCACGACCGGCGGCACGACGAGGGGCAACGTGCAGATCAGGTTGACCACGTCGCGCAGTTTCGACCGGCCCAAGCCAAGCCAGAGTCCGACCAGCGTGCCCGGCGCGAGAAAGGCGGCCAGGGCGAGACCGGACACCTTGAGCGACATTATGATGGCATGTAGATCATTGTCGGAAAAAGCCATGCGACCTCAAGGCGCGGCAAAGCCGTGCGTCTTCCAGATGCCGCGGTTTGCGTCGTCTGAAGCGAAGTGGATGAATTCCCGAGCCAACTCGCGAGCCGACGCCCGCGCGATGAGCGCGGCCTCGTATCGTATCGGATCGTGATCGCCCGCGGAAAACTCGTGAAGGATATGCACCGCGCCGCCCAGGGCCTGGGCATCGGTTCGATAGACCACGCCGAATGCCGCGACACCGTCAGCGACGTAGCGCGCCGCAAAGCGAACGTCGTCGGCGTAGCGGATGCGGGGCTGCAAGTCTGTCCAAAGATGCGCGCGCTGCAGCGCCTGCCGTGCGTACTTGCCCGCCGGCGCGTGCTCGGGACTGGCGATCGCGATGAACCCCGTCGATCGTCGCAGCATTTCTCCAAGCTCCTCTTGCTGCCCGCTCGGTCGACCGCCGATCAGCACAAGGGAATTTCCGGCGAGTCTGCGCCGGGAGCTTCGAACGATGAGATCTTTTTCTTCGAGCAACGCGAGATATTCCACATCGGCGGGAAGAAAAAGATCGCACGGCGCGCCATCCAGAATTTGTCGCGCGAGGCGACCGCTCGAACCCTGGCTGATTCGAATCGACGTTCCTGTTTGTGATTCGAATTTCTGGGCGAGTTCCGCGACCACGTCCCCCAAGCTGGCGGCCACAAAAGCGCGCAAAAATATTCTTCCGGTTTCACCTTTTTCGGAACAGCCTGAGAGGATGAGTATGCAGGTCGAGCCAAGTGCGGCAGCGAAATGGCGGAACTTTCCGTTGCGATCGTCACGACGAAATTCACGTGGATTCATCTTCGCGGGATTATCCAAAAAACGCAGTAATTGACGAGGCATCTCTTTCAAAACGCTCGAATGGACTGACGAACGCCCGAGAGTTGCGCAAAGCCATAAAACCAAATTGGATAGGTAGTTAACTGCGGCAGCGGCGCAGGGAGGTCGGCTGGAAGGCGACGTATCGTTCGGACGTATCTTCGTATAGGGGAAGGACTTGGAACGAAAAAATGGCGATTTTGTCGGTAGAATCGCCACTTGCGAAGCGGGAACTGATTACGGTAGGATAGGTTACGTCAATTTGAGGGGTTCAGAATTCGTGACGGCGCGGCAGGCGTTCGGGCGCCTCAGAGCAAGACCGAAGCGCGGCGTCGTCAGGTCAAACCGCCGATCGTGTCCAGAAATCTCGGGGTTTTGCTCAGGGCTCCTATCATGCGAACTGTCACGAAGAAAGAACTCATTGATCGAATCGCGGACCGCACCGGCAACAAGCGCGTGGTGGTCAAGCGTGTCATCCAGAGTTTTCTCGACGACATCATTTCGGAGCTGGGCCAGGGAAACCGCCTGGAATTCCGGGACTTTGGCGTGTTCGAGAGCAAGGTTCGCGCCGCCCGTATCGCTCAGAACCCCAAGACCCTCGAGCGCGTCCAGGTTCCTGAAAAGCGCACGGTCAAATTCAAGATCGGCCGGGTCATGAAACAAAGGCTCCTCGGCGAAGAAGTCACGCCGAGCCGCGACGATGACGACGATGACGAAGTTGAGTCGCCGGCGTCGTCAAGAGACCAGGTTGCCTAAGCGAAGCACCTTTGTCTGCATTCCCTAATTCCCCGCCCATTCCAATTCGCCCGCGAATTGCATTTGACGACGTCAAATCGACGCGATAGCCTAATTGAGAATCAGTCTCAATTAGACTCGCCGGCTCTTCCGGCGGCCTCCAGGATAGACCATCATGCCGAACGCCCTTGCTGATCTGAGTCCCGGCCAGTCCGGTCGTGTCACCCTGGTTGCTGGTGAGGCGGGGATACGGCACCGCCTGCTGGAAATGGGCCTGACGCGTGGGACCACGGTCCGCCTCGTGCGCGTCGCCCCGTTGGGTGATCCTCTCGAGCTGGCCGTTCGGGGCTATCGCCTGAGCGTCCGCCGGTCCGAGGCCGGGATGGTGCGGATCGAGGACGCCGACGGATGACCGCGGCCACTCAACGGCGTGAGACGGGCCTGCAGATCAGACAGGTGGCCGTCGCGGGCAATCCCAATTCGGGAAAAACTACGCTCTTTAACAGACTCACCGGGCTGCGGCAGCGCGTCGCAAACTACCCCGGCGTGACCGTCGAGAAGCGCGAGGGCCGCCTGAGCGGCACCGACATCGTGCTGCTCGACCTGCCGGGCACCTACAGCCTCTGCGCTCGTTCGCCCGACGAAGTGATCGCCCGCGACGTTCTGCTCGGCCGGCAGCCCGGGACTGCGCGGCCTGATGCCATCTTGCTGGTCATCGACGCCTCCAACCTGGAGCGGAACCTCTATCTTGCGTCGCAGATCATCGAATTCGGCACGCCGGTGGTCATCGCCTGCAACATGATCGACGTGGCCGAGGCTCGGGGTCTGCATGTCAACTGTAAGGCACTCTCGCGGGAGCTGGGCGTGCCGGTCGTCGCCGCGAGCGGAAAGACCGGCCGCGGATTGGATGAAATCCGGGCCGCCCTCGGGGCGCTGCGCCCGCGCGAACCCTTTATTCGGCCTTGGAGTCTTGCCCCTGAATTCGAGAAACACGCGGCCCGCGTACAACGGACCATCGAGCGGTCGGGGGTCATCCCGTCCCACGCCGCCCGCGCGGGCGCCCTGCTGTGGTTGACGGATTACCTGTCGGAAGATCGCGCGGGGGTCGAGCCGGCCACTCGCTTTCTATCGCGCCTCGGGTCCGAGGACGCCGCCAGCCTTCGCGAGTCGGCCGACGCGATTCGAGAATTCGTTCATGATCCCGCCGCCTCGGCCATCGAGGCGAGGTATGCGTGGATCTCCCAGGTGGCTGCGCGGGTGGCGCGGCCCGCGATGATAGGAAATGCCAAGACTCCCGGCAGATCGTGGACGGACCGACTTGACGCGATCTTGACCCACAGAATCTATGGCGTGGCGATTTTCGCCGCGCTGATGTTTGCGCTTTTCCTGGCGATTTTCTCCGGCGCCGAGCCGCTCATGGGGATCATCGAATCAGGCCAGCTCGCCGTAGCCGACGCGATCCGCGGCGCGATGGCGGAGGGACCACTTCAATCTTTGCTGGCGGACGGCGTCGTCGGCGGGGTCGGCTCGGTCATCGTTTTTTTCCCGCAAATCTGCATGATGTTCCTATTTCTGGCGGTGCTCGAAGACTCGGGCTACATGGCCCGGGCGGCGTTTTTGATGGATCGGGTCATGAGCCGCGTCGGCCTTCACGGGCGCAGCTTCATTCCGCTGCTGTCGAGTTATGCGTGCGCGATCCCGGGCATCATGGCCACGCGCAC
>DATMEE010000438.1:0-10760 GCA_035557035.1 Phycisphaerae bacterium | reverse complement strand
CGTTGGTCGGCATAACCTGGTTGAAGCTTTGCCGCCCCGTCCCCGCGATGTTTCGGGCAATCACGAGATAGAAATACGAGTCGTCGGTGACGAAGGCCTCGGCCCACAGCAGCCATGCGACCGCGACGCCGGCGAGGAAGGACGTCAGAACCCAGACGCTGAGCCTGCCGCCACGGGTGGAATCGCGGTCTATCTCGCTGGTGGGTTGCATTCAGACCCATCCTATCTCGTACGGGCGCGGGGGCACAGATGCCGCGGGTTCACTCTTTTTGGGGCGTCCATGCACGGCGTTGGGACATCTCGCACAGCCCTTATGACAAGTCGCCGCCCTGCCGCTAAATTGTGTGCGAGCACGCGAATTGCATGAGGCGAATTGAGCAGCCCGGCGTCTCTCGACGCTCGGCTTTCCAAAGTCGTTGGAGTTGATATGAAGGTGTTGGTGACGGGAGGAGCGGGATACGTCGGAAGTCATTGCGTTCGGGCGTTGCTGGTTGCGGGTCACGAGGTCGTGGTTTACGACGACCTTCGCTCGGGCCATCGCGCCGCGGTATCGACCGAGGCCCGCCTGGTGGTGGCCGACCTGGCGAATACGGCAAGGCTGGATGAAGTGCTCGGCGCCGACAAGTTCGACGCGGCCATGCACTTCGCGGCGTTCATCGAAGTGGGCGAATCGGTCAAGGAGCCGCTGAAGTTCTATGAAAACAACGTGGCCAACTCGGTCCGCCTGCTGGATGCCCTGAGACGCCACGAGGTGCGCAAGTTCGTCTTCAGCTCCACCTGCGCCATCTTTGGCACGCCCGAGACCATGCCGCTGGTCGAAAACACACCGATGAGTCCCGCGAGTCCGTATGCGCGAAATAAGCTGGTGGTCGAGTGGGCACTGGCCGACTCCGCCGATGCCTGGGGCCTGGGCTTCGTTGCTTTGCGATATTTCAATGCGGCGGGCGCGGCGGCCGACGGCTCGATCGGCGAGGACCATGATCCGGAGTCGCATCTGATTCCGAATGTCCTGAAGGTGGCGCTTGGCCAGCGGCAGGCGGTGCGGGTGTTCGGCACGGATTATCCCACGCCGGACGGAACCTGCATCCGCGACTACGTTCATGTGGAAGACTTGGCGGCCGCGCATGGGAAGGCATTGGAAGTTTTGAAGCCGGGCGAGAAACGATATTACAACACGGGCACCGGCCGGGGGGCGAGCGTGCGGGAAGTGGTCGACGTTTCCCGCAAGGTGACCGGCCACGCGATTCCGGTGATCGAAGAGGCCCGCCGCGCGGGAGACGTGCCTGTGCTCTACGCTAACAGCAATCTGATTCAGCGCGAACTCGGCTGGCGGCCCAACTATACCGAATTGAAGGACATCGTCGCCAGCGCGTGGAAATGGCACTCGACGCACCCACGTGGCTTTGAGGATAGAGGCTGAACCGTCATTCTGAGCGATACGCAAGAGTAACGTCATTCTGAGCGAAGCGAAGAATCTGGCCGATTATGAGCATGAGTTCCGCAATTGAAATTCCTCGCAGTCAGGCAGAATTCTTCGTCGCTGCTGCTCCCTCAGAATGACGTGGTAATTGACGGACTTACAATGAGGATTTCACGCAACGAACGAGCACTTGATAATGAATAGACTCCCCTCCCTTACCATTTTCTTCCCCTTCTACAACGAAGAGGCCAACCTCGAGCGCGTCGTGCGTGAAGCGCTTGCCGCCGCGCCCGGCTTCGCCGACCGCTTCGAAATCATCATGGTCAACGACGGCAGCAAAGACCGCACCGGCGAAATCGCCGACCGGCTTGAAAAGGAAATTCCGCAGTGCCGCGCGGCCCACAACCGGCCGAACCAGGGCTACGGCGGCGCGGTGAAGCGCGGCTTCAAGGAAGCCCGCATGGAGTACATTTTCTTTACCGACGGCGACGGCCAATTCGACATCCGCGAAATGACCAAGCTGATCGAGCTTCTGGATCGATGCGATATCGCCGTCGGCTACCGCATCAAGCGAGCCGATCCGTTCGTGCGCAAAGCGAATGCATTGGCTTGGGGCACGCTGGTCCGAGGGCTGTTCGGCATCAAGGTTCGCGACATCGACTGCGCGTTCAAGCTCATTCCCAAATCGTTCATGGATTCGATCGAGCTGTGGAGCGACGGAGCGCTAATCAGCACCGAATTGCTGGCGAAGGCGACCTACAAGGGCCTGCGCATCGAAGAGGTCGGCGTTCATCACTATCCCCGCAAGGCCGGCGAACAGACAGGAGCGAAGTTAGGCGTTATCCTGAAGGCGTTCCGCGAGTTGTTCAAGCTGCGCAAACGCATCAGGAACGGGACGTGAGAAGTATCCTCGGTATTTCCGCATTTTATCACGATAGCGCTGCCTGCCTCGTGCAAGATGGCCGCATCGTCGCGGCTGTCCAAGAAGAGCGGTTCACGCGCAAGAAGGCGGATCACCGGTTCCCGGTCAACGCGATCGAGTATTGCCTGAAAGAAGGCGGAATCTCAGCGGCTAAGCTCGATCACGTTGCGTTCTACGACAAGCCGCTGCTGAAATTCGAGCGCCTGCTCGAAACCTATTGCGCCTACGCCCCGCGCGGTTTCAAGAGCTTCATGCAGGCCATTCCCCTCTGGGTGAAGGAAAAGCTTCACCTCCCGCGCGAGATGGACAAGCGCCTTCCCGGTTACAAAGGGCGCTACATCTTTCCCGAGCACCACGAATCCCACGCCGCGAGTGCCTTCTTTCCGTCACCGTATGAAGAAGCCGCCATCCTCACCCTCGACGGCGTCGGCGAATGGGCCACCGCCAGCTACGGCTTCGGCCGCGGAAACAAAATCGAGCTGACCCACGAGATGCACTTCCCCCACTCGCTGGGCATGCTCTACAGCGCCTTCACCTACTACTGCGGCTTCAAAGTCAACTCCGGCGAATACAAGCTCATGGGCCTCGCCCCCTACGGCCAGCCGAAGCACAAGGACCTCATCCTCCGCGAAATCGTCGACCTCAAGCCCGATGGCAGCCTTCGCATGAACATGGATTACTTCAACTATTGCGAAGGCCTCACAATGACGAGCGAAAAGTTCCACACGCTCTTCGGCGGCCCCCCGCGCGAGCCGGAGACCTACGTCACCCAGAAGGACATGGACCTCGCCGCATCGGTGCAGGCCGTCACGGAAGAAGTCATGCTCCGCGCCGCCCGCCACGTCCACAAGGAGACCGGATCGAAAAACCTTTGCCTCGCGGGCGGCGTCGCGCTCAACTGCGTCGGCAACGGCGTCATCCTGCGCGACGGGCCGTTCGAGAACATCTGGATTCAGCCGGCCGCCGGTGACGCGGGCGGGGCGCTCGGCGCGGCGCTCATGGTCTGGCATCAGTTGCTCGGCAACCCGCGCCAAGCCGCCAGTCCCGACTCTCAGCGCGGTTCGAGTCTCGGCCCCGCCTTTGAGGCCCAGGCGACCCGGCAGATCCTCGACCGCATCGGCGCGAAGTATCACTACTACGAAAACGAGGAAGACGTCATTGAAATCGTCGCCAAGGCCATCGAAGATCAGAAAGTCATCGGCCACATGGCCGGCCGCATGGAATTCGGCCCCCGCGCCCTCGGCTCGCGCTCGATCATCGGCGACGCCCGCTCGCGCGAGATGCAGTCGGTGATGAACCTGAAGATCAAATTCCGCGAGTCGTTCCGCCCCTTCGCCCCGTGCGTGCTCCGCGAGGACGTTCACGAATACTTCGAGATGCGGCCAAACGAGGACAGCCCCTACATGCTATTGGTCGCCGACGTCCGCAAGGACAAGCGGCTGGCATCCAACGGCGACGATCTCTGGGGCATCGACAAGCTCAAGCAGAGCCGCTCGGTCGTCCCCGCCATCACGCACGTCGATTACTCGGCCCGCGTGCAGACGGTCGACGCCGAGCGCTTCCCGCGCCTGTACAAGACCATGAAGCGCTTCAAGGACAAGACCGGCTGCCCGGTCATCATCAACACCAGCTTCAACGTCCGCGGCGAGCCGATCGTGTGCAGCCCCGATCACGCCTATCGCTGCTTCATGGGCACGAACATGGACCTGCTGGTGATCGACAACTTCGTGCTATACAAAAGCGAGCAGCCCGGAAAAGATACGCTGGACAATGAGGAATACCTGAAGCAGTTTCAACTGGATTGAGCATGATCAAAATAGACTGGAACCCGCCGCCAAAAACGCTCCGATACTTCGGCCTGATCGGCATGTTCGCCTTTCCCGCGCTGGCGTGGGCGGCGCACGCCGGCTTTGCTGCATTCGGGCTGATCCCCGAAAACGCCCGCCCGATCGTCGCGTGGATCCTCCTCGGCCTCGCTGCATACTGCACGGTCAGCGCCGCCGTCGCGCCCGCCGCCCTCAAGCCACTGTTCATCGGCATGTCGGTCATCGGCGCCCCCATTGGCATCGCCGTTTCCTACGTCGTCCTCGGCATCGTCTATTTCCTCGTCATCACCCCCATCGCCCTGATCTTCAAGCTCATCGGCCGCGACGCGCTCCATCGCCGTCTCGAGCCGTCCGCGCAAACGTACTGGGTTAAACGAACACCGACGACCGACGTGAAGCGATACTTCCGGCAGTTTTAACGCCTTGCGGGAATCCCCATGGACGATCAGCAGAAGAACGATTCAAACGAGTTTCTCCGCGAGGCCCGGGAGCAGCGCACCGGTCTGGTCGCCGAGTTCATCGATTTCCTGAAGCACAACAAGAAGTGGTGGCTGCTGCCGATCATCATCTCGCTCGTGCTGATCGCCGCATTCGTCGCGTTCACCCTCATGGGCGGCGGCGCGGCCGCACCGTTCCTCTATCCGCTGTTCTGATAGACCCACAAAAGCCCACGGAATGGCTTCCGTGGGCATGACTTGCGCCTTATTCGGGCTCAAGGCTTGACGCGTTTCAACTCGTGATAGGGAACCGGGAACACTCTGCCGATGCGCGGGCCGAATTCGGCGCGCACCATCACCGTGGGGTTGTCCCGCTCCTGCGAAGACATGCGATTTCCCACGATTCGAGCGGAGTCCAGCGCGGGCGCCGAGTCGTCGAGGCGGCCGACCGAAACAATCGTCACGTTGATCTCTTCATGAAACTTCGCATCAAACCACAGGCAGCGTTCCCCAGCCTTCAAGTCGTCTTCCATGTTCTCTTTCGCGCAGGATGATGATGAAAATTGAAAAATGTCCATAGCCGATTCTTACAGGCTATCGAAAAAAATACCAGTACAGGCGCATAAATTCTCCCTGAAAAACCTGTCAGGTTACGCGCCTCGCCGACTAAAGGCCCTCGGTGGATTGCGCTCGTTGAGCGGAGCATCGCCGGTCCGCGCCGGCAAGTCGCCTCCGGAAAAGCCAACAACGCGGCTCGGGTTCAGATTTGAAACATTGCCTTGCTTCCAAATAATCTCGTTGTGCCGCCGCGATGACGTTTTGCGGCGATGGACGCTAAGGCCCCTTGCGCCCGTCCGGTTCCTCTGAGGACTGAGGAAGATCGTGCCGCTGATTCGAAGGGAGCT
This sequence comes from Phycisphaerae bacterium, assembly GCA_035557035.1. Lineage (GTDB taxonomy): Bacteria > Planctomycetota > Phycisphaerae > UBA1845 > UTPLA1 > JADJRI01. The sequence goes on along the minus strand of DATMEE010000438.1, from coordinate 5,250 downwards.
TTGTCGCTCTTTCAACGATGGACCAGAGATAGTCGACCCTGATTCTTCCCTCTTCATGCGGTTCTTTGAGGTAGTATCTATGATCTAGCGGCAGGGCCCCTCGCCTTACGGTTTGCCGCAAGTCGTGGCCGTCTTGAGGTATGGCGCTCCTCTGATGGCAAGCCATGCAGTTGGACACCGTTCCCTTCGCCATGCTGCCCTCCAACCAAGGATTGAAAGTAATATTGGGCCGGCGATTTTTTTCTCGCGGCACGTCGGGATCCACCGTCATATCCATTAGATAATTGCGCCACGGATCCTTTACCGAACGGGGACGGTGCGCGGCGAACTCCCCGATGTTGCCGCGGTCGTGCCACCAAAAGGTGGACCAGACCCAGTCCTTCAGCTCTTTCGTGGCGACGTGCATTGCAACCAATACTACATAGTCACATTTGCGGCATTTGCGGTTACGCGAGCCGCGGCAATTCAATTCGTTGCACTCTTTTCGAAACGTGCGCCCCGGGCCGTAAAGCGACTCGAACAGGTCGTCAAACCCCGAAGTACTTCCCTGGAGCTGCTTCGCACTCAGAGAGTAAAGTTGAGACATCGGTATTACCGGCACCCGGTCGATCGTTCGCAATTGGGTCGGATCGGGCGCCCGGTAATCGAAGTACTTAATACTAGTATGATCCGGCCAATCCCCCTTCAACCCATCTGGAATGATCGCGACTGCCCGCTTCCAATATATAAAATTGTTTCCATGCGCGTCGTCACCGTCGTTGGGTATACCATAATCGACGGGCCGCGTCGGGTGATTATCCCAAACAGGCAACACGGAAACATCATCGCCGCGAATGGGCCACCAAGTCAGTTTTATTACAATGGAATCATTTGGAAAATCCGGAATGTCGCGCGTGATGTCGCGCCATTTTTTGATTCGATCCCGGTCGTAAAGCCGCTGTCGCCTGATAAACTCGTAGGCTGCCCGATTATACAGCACGGTTGTGCGCAGAATGTCTGCGCCCGAAAGATTCAGGTCTGTCGCGGCGCGTGCCGAATCCGGATTGACCGGCGCGATCGACGGCGTCATTTGTATCGGCGGGGTCAGTATCGGAGACCAGGGGCCCTCGATCGGAAACTCCGGCAATTGCTTGTGCGTAAACGCTTCGTCATCCGTATACCATGTCGTGAAGACCGGCCGGCCCTGAAAGCGGGCGTGAGTGAGACCCGCGAATGTTCTCCAAGCGTGGCAGCGCAAGGCGCCGACGTCCGCACTGATCCTTTCCAAGTGCGCTCGCGGGGCGGGGAAGCCATATTCCGAAGGAATATCCCGCACATCCGATCGCTGACAGCCGATCCAAAATAGAATCAAAATCGGCGCCCATCTCCGATCGGTGTATAACTTCCGCATTCGCACCACCTCCAGCTTGGACGCTATTTCAGAACCCCGGACGCCGAGCCCGGGCGAGGGTATTCATGATTTCAGAAGGGCCGCCACTTGGCATGGCTGATTCTGTAACACCCTGTCAGACTTGTTCCAGATGTAAGACGATGGACACCCACGCGCGCAAATCCACGCCGTCCTTTGAAAGGTCAATGTAAAATGGGTTGCCGCCTACGAAGAGCCATGAATGGACTTCGTGACCGCCTTGAACTTCACGATAGGCATTCTTAACGACCTTGAGCGTGTATTGGGCATACATCAGTTGTAGCTCCTTCTCGCAAAGGCTGCGAGCTGACGCTGCGGCGTCGTCTAAATTGGCCTTGTCAATCGTCGGAGCTTTTTTAAGCACCGCTTGCAATGCGGCAATATCAATCCACTGAGCCTCAGGAAAAGGGGGGCTCTTTAGCGCCTCGTGCAGCGTCTTTATCCAGGCATTCGGAAAGGATCGATCCGCGGGAAGCCGAACTTCCTGAAAAGAAGGAATGGCGAATGTTCGCATGATGTCGAATTTCATGGTGGTCAATCCTTTCGGCTGTTCGTTTGTGACGGTCACCGGACCGTTCACCACAATATTGATATTCACGACGATTGCTCCTCTCGGTTTTGAAGCCCCGGCGCCGCCGCACTCTTGGCACATCGAAAGCCGTGCTTCAGCGACTCGGTATCCAGTGGAAATGACCAATTGTCAGTCAGGCTGGCGGACTTCGGCGGGTCGATCCAGCAGCGCCCCAACGCCACGCCGTCGACGCGCTCAAGCACGATGCTCCCCGTGATTTCGCGCACGTTGCCGAATATCTGCGTCAACGCCGGCGAATCCGTGAACACGCTGCCTGTCGTGCAATCGACAGTCTGACGCCGGTACAGTCGATAATGCGTCTCGAAGTCCGCGGCCTGATCGTCGAGCAGCAGGCCCGGATCGTAAGCCGGCGCTTCGGGCGCTGGAGCGTCGCCCCAGGGATGCAGATGGCCCTGCGGACCGCGCGCCGCGGCCTGCCATTCGTTCAGCGTCGGAAGCCGCTTTCCGCACCAGCGGGCATAGGCCTCGGCATCGTCCAACCTGATGCCTACGATCGGGCGATCGGCCAAGCCCGCGTCATAGCCGAAGCGTTGCCAGAATTTGGGCGTCGGATAGCCCGTGTCCTCGACGAATTGCTTGTATTCCGCATTGGAAACTTCGCGCGTATCGATGAAGAACGCGGGGAGTTGCACGCGCCGCGGCCGTGTAAGCGGCCCGGCGAAATCCAATCGGCCATAGGGGTAGCGGCCGGCCTTGATAAGCTGCATGTTCTCAATCGTCGCACCGCTCGATGGCGCCAGGACGGCGTACAAAGCCGTCGGCGATAAGTTTTCATTCTTTGAATCATTCGGTTCGCGCCGATGCTGAACGCGAAACGAAGTTCCGGAGTCCCTGCCGGGTCTCAGCAAGATGGCGTTGAACTCGGCAAATCCGCGGTCTTCCGCAGACTTAACCGTGACGCGATACTGACCCGCAGACAGCGCCAATTCGGACAACGGTGTCGAGCCGGAGAAGACGACTTCGGAACGAACTTCGAAAGTTTCCGCATCGATCCTTTGAACCAGCACACGGCAGCCGGCCTTGTCCGCATCGACGGAAACCCACGCCTGCGAGGCCTCCGCGGATTTCCGCAGCAACCACACCGGGGCGAGAATTCCGATCGCCAACACGATCATCAGGGCGACCAGCGCCGCGGTGCGTCTCTTGTAGATGAAGCGTCGCATTCGTCTGATCGGCCCCGGCGGCCGGGCAAGAATTGGATCGCCATCGAGAGAGCAACGCAGATCGGCCGCGACATGTGCGGCTCGTTGGTATCGATCCTGGGGCCGTTTTTCGAGTGCTTTGTGCGTGATGGTTTCGAGATCCCGGGGAATGCGTTTGTCGAGTGCCCGGAGTCGCACGGGATTGCACTCCGAAACCGCGCGCAAAATCTGCCCCAGCGATGGGCCATTGAATGGGAGGCGCAGCACCAGGGTTTCATAGAGAACGACGCCGAGCGAAAAGACGTCGCTTCGCTGATCGATCCGACTGCCTGCAATATCGGCCTGTTCGGGGCTCATATAATGACAGCTTCCGACCAGGCTGGTCTGCGTTCGATCTTCCTCGGTCAGGTGCTTGGCTATTCCGAAGTCGGTCAGCCGCGGCCCATGCACCGGATCGATGAGGATGTTGGACGGTTTGACGTCGCGGTGAACGATGTTGGCGCGGTGGGCGCAATCCAGCGCGTCGGCCACCGTCGCGAGAATCTGGGCGGCGCGGCGGTGCCATTCCTGGATGTTCTGCGTTCCGAATCTTTCGAATCTCACGCGCGTCTCGCTGATGAGCTGGGCGAGTGTCGGGCCCTCGACATATTCCGAGACGAGATAATAATCGTCACCGCTCCTGCCGAATTTGAATATGGGAACGATGGCGGGGTGTTTGAGCGCCGCCGTGCTTCTGGCCTCCTCGCGAAATCTTGCCAGCGCCTGTTCCGAGCCGGTCAAATGCCGGGCCAAAACCTTCAATGCGACCCGGCGGCCCAGGATGGTATCCTCGGCCAGATACACGATGCCCATCCCGCCTTCGCCCAGCCGCCGAATGACGTTGAATTCGTCGATGGTCGTAGGCTGTCCGGGGGCCTCGGCCGGCGGCATGGTGACGGTCAGGAAATCGTCCGCGGCCTCGTCGTGGTGTAGCAGCAGGGTCTCGATGCGGGCTTTGGCCGCTTCATCCGGGCAATGCCGCCTCAAGAATGCATCCCGCTCTGATGCGGGTAGAGCGAGGGCCTCCAGAAAGACCGCTTTCTCATCCCATGCGCCGGCTGCCGGATTGTCGCCTGATTCCGCCATCTGAAGATATACCGCAATCGGACACCGCCGCTGCGCGGGTCCCCCGAGAAATCTAAATAGTTCTCATTGAGTCCTTGCGCGTCAGGCGCTCGTGGAGCCAGGCCTTCGCATATTCCCAATGCCGCCGCGTGACGGCGAAGGTGCTGCCGATGGTCGTCGCGGCCTCCTCCAGCGACATCGAAGCATAGAACCGCAGCATGACCACCCGCGCCGCCACGGGATCGGCCGCCCCGAGATCCGCGAGGGCCTCGTGGAGGTCGAGCACCTGCACCTGCCGGGCGTGATCCTCGATCGCGATTTCGATGAGGGGCATCCGCTTGGCCCCGCCGCCTCGCTTGCGAGCCAGGTCTGAGCGAACCTGCTCGACCAGCACGTCGTGCATCGCCCGGCTCAGCAGAAAGAAGAATTGTCGGCGATCCTCCGCCCCGATCATTTCCTTTGCGGCAAGCCTTTCGTAAGCCGCATTGACGAGATCGGTGGCCTGCAAGGCGCCGGCCCGATGCTTTTTGAGATGGCTTCGAGCGATCATTTTCAGGACGTCGTAAATATGATCGAACAACTGATCCGGAGCACCGGCGCGGCCCTCTCGAACGTCCTTGAGAAAATTGGTAATGGTGCCCATGCTCAAGCCCGGAGGCGGTAGTTGGGTTCGATCTTAACATCCGAAAGGAATTTTTCAAGATTCGAGATATTTCCGCGCACCGCCGCCATCGCCTTTCGGCTATTAACCCGGACCCCGACCTGTCAGCCCTGAGACATCGACGGGTAAGTCAGAGCAGCGACCGTCCGAGCGGCCGGGCGCCCCACAGAGCCGCGACCATGAGGGAGCGTTGACCTACAGCGGTCGCGGATGCCTGAATGCCGTCAGGTCGCCGCAGCAAGAGAAATCATTCGACCCACCCATCCTCCGCTTTGGAGTCTTCGGGTCGGACTCTGGAGGGGCGGCCGCGCAGCCTAACTGCGCGGCCGCTCACCTCCACCTA
>DATMEE010000437.1:0-3392 GCA_035557035.1 Phycisphaerae bacterium | reverse complement strand
AATCCGTGAAGAACCAAAAAAATGCCGGGCGGCTCGGGCGACGGATAGATACATTCGTCACCCAGGCGCGTGACTGGGAGTCCATTGACCATGACCAGATCGGGTTCGCAAAAGCCGATTGCCAAGCCGACCATGACGCTTGCGCTCGATGGAATTCCCTTCCAAATCGCATCCCACTGTTTCTGTAAATCCGCCAAACCATCCTCGGATAGGAGTTTCTTCAGCAGCCCCTTGATCTGGTCTTTGTATTTCGCAAGAAGCTGCTTGGCCATCGACGAGCGGTCATCCACCTGGCCGAGGAGCTTGTCGAAGCCCATGTCGATGAGTTTGTTTGGCAGGTCGTCGAGCAATTTGTCAAAGCCATCGGCGAGCCCCGAGTCCTTGCCCATCAGCAAGTTCTTGGCCGCGTCGGCGAAGAGGCCGGTGATGCCCGTGCCGGCCAGCAGAGAGGCCGCGTCCTTGCCGAGCAGGTTTTCAATGCCCTGGTTCAAGCCCTTTTCGGCGAGGATTTTGATGAACTCGGCCTTGAGCTTGTCGAGGTTGGAGCCTTTGCCGTTCGCCTTCGTCAATGCATTATCGAGCAGGCCGGCCAGCAGCGCTCCGCCGCCGGCCTGGTTGAGCTGGCTTAGCAGCTCGAGCGCCCCCTGAAAGCGCTCCATCGGCCGGCCTTTGCCGCTGCTCGCCTTGGCTTGCTCCTGCAGATATCCCTGCAGCGCGGCACTGATTTGGGTAGCCGCTGACGGGCCGGCCATCTGGAAGAATGTCGATGAGAAGCCCAGTCCGTTCTTTTGCAGCGCGGCCGCCAGCGCCAACATTTGCGACGCAGGCGAATGCGCGAACGTCCCGCGCGGGGCGGCCGTCCGCGCTTCGGCTGTATTTTTACGGTCCGTGTCAGCGGCAGCCGCATAGTCGGTGAACAGGTCTTGGTGGTATTCGGTTTTGCCCCAGTTGGAATTCTTGACGAAATGGCTGGGTCCCTTCGCGACCGCATCAGCCGAGCGATAGACCGGGTCGCGCGCCGCCGCCGTTTCACGGATGCGCTGGAAGTAGCGCCGCCGCCATTCGTCTTGATCGGGCGAAGTTTTTTCATCGACCGCCGCCGTGTAGTTCGTGGTGTGTTCGGCCCACTGAGGCTGGAGCGCTTCGAGCCCCATGTGCTCTGGCACGCGGCTCACGTAGCCGCTCGTCCAGTCGGCAGGCCTGGCTCCGCCAGCCATAGGCAGAGGCGGGGCATCACCCAAGGAAAGAAATCCACCGGCCATCCCGCCCGAGACTAACGGTTCAAGTCTGGCGCTCCGCGTGAGCGGCTTGGTTTCAAAGCCGCTCGATGTAGCCTCCAACGTGACACGTTCGCCGGTTTCAGTCTCATAGACTGGCAGGATTCGCGAACGAGGCAGGGCGACTTCCGTCGGCGCAAAACCGCCATCCGCCAAAAGCGCATTGGCCGACTCGGCGGATCGAAGCAATTCAGCCCAATGTTCCTCACGGGGGCGGACGTAAACACCAACGAGCTTCGGCGACTTGCCGGATTTGGAAGATTTGTTCGCGAGATTGTCCACAACCGGCTCGCTTGCTTAGTTAATCTTGACTTGGCCGCCCTGGATCACGTTGTCCGCTTTAGCCACGACGTTCACCTCGGCGCCTTTGAGCGCGGCAAGCACTTCGCCGCGGACGTGAGTCGCGCCGCCTTCGATCAGCACTACGGCGCCGGCCTGCGTGAGCATGATTGCGCCGACGACTTCCGTCATCGGGGCGACCATGCTGTTATTCACAGTGGCCGCGCTCGTAATCACGGTTCCGGTGATCGAAATAAAACCTGCCTGATTCATGTGAATGCGTGACGCCCCGCACTGGAACGTGATGGAAGTCTTCGCATTGATCATCATCGTGTCGCAGTTGATCGAATAGGCGTTCGTTACGTCGGTCGACATGTTGTTACCGACGGACTCTGATACGTTGTTGGCCACGATCTCGGTGGAATCCAGCCCGACGGACGTATTGCGGTTATGACCGATCTCCTCGGTCTTGTCGTACTGAGACTTCATGTAGAAGTGCTCTTGCCCTGTCGTGTCATCCATCGTGATCTCGTTGAACCCCTTGCCTTTGTGGGTCTGCGAGCGGATCGACGTGCGGACCTTATCCTTCGGCAGATCCTGAGGCGGCATGGTCTTGGCGTTATAGACCCTCCCCGTGATAATGGGCCGATCGGGGTCGCCTTCCAGAAAGTCGACGATCACCTCCTGACCGATGCGGGGGATGGCCATGCCGCCATAACGGACGCCCGCCCACGGTTGGCTGACTCTGATCCAGCAAGACGATTTTTCATTTCGCTGCCCTTCGCGATCCCAGTGAAACTGCACCTTAACCCGCCCGTGCTCGTCAGTGTGGATCTCTTCGTCCTTCGGCCCCACCACCGTGGCAGTCTGGCAGCCGCGCATGACGGGCCAGGGCGTCACGCGCGAGGGGCGGAAGGTGATGTCACAGGGAATGCACTCGAACTGGCACTCGTATGCCGCCTGATTGGCAGAACCGGCGGCGTGGCCGTTGCCGTTCGAGCCGGCCGCGCCGAGAACGCGCAGGAGCGATGCTGCGTCGAGCGGGTCGGCGCCGAGGGCGGAATAAGACGACGCCGCATCCTGGGCGATCTGGCCGCCGTGGACCAGCCAGCGCGGCAGCGTGCGGGGGCGCGAGCCGTCCGTCGCATCGCCGGCGCCGATCACCTGGCTCAGCACGCCAGCCAGTTCGCGCACGACTTCATCTTCGTGCTCGGCCGCACGGGCGATGACCTGACGCACGCGGGCATCCACCTTCGACAAATGCCCCCCGCCGCCGTGGTTCGACCGGCCGCCAAGATGCCGCCCGCGATGGATTACGCGCGTGACGAGGTAGGTGCCGTCGTGGCCGGGCTGCGGATGCTCATTCAGATCGAAATAGCGTCCGGGCGCGAGCCGCCTCGAATTGGCCGAGCCGTGGCCCGTTCGGCGGCGGCACTCCATTTCCTCGATGCGAATCTTAGCAACATGATCGCCGCCGCCGCGCAGCTCGTATTCGCCGGGATAGTCGCTGATTTCGAGGGCCCGATGTTTTTCCGCGTAGGCCGCGCACTGCAAATCGAGCTCGGGCCGCTTGAAGTTGTAATCGCGCAGCACGTAGGCGCCGGGGCGCACTTCATCGGACATGTTGAATGCGTAGACGTGCTCGCAACTTGGCTGCAGGCCGCTGGGTTCGACGAACGGGAGGTCAATCTGCTCGCCGATGGCGGTATAGGTGCCGCGGCTGTCGGAGAAGACGAGGCGCGTCTCGTGCGCGTCGTGCTCGAAAAAGTAATGAATGCCCTCCTCTTCGGCGAGCCGGGCGATGAAATTAAAATCGGTTTCGCGATACTGGACGCA
>DATMEE010000436.1:0-2854 GCA_035557035.1 Phycisphaerae bacterium | reverse complement strand
GTCGGATGCAGGGGCGCAACTGAAGAAAATCAATCTTGAACTGGGTGGCATCGATCCGCTGCTCGTGTTCGAAGACGCCGACCTCGACATCGCCGTACGCGGCGCAGTTTGGGCGCGGCTCCTGAACGCCGGTCAGGTCTGCACGTCGTCGAAGCGCATCTATGTCGTGGAGCCGCTGGCGGAGGAATTTACCAAGCGGGTCGTCGAGCACGTCAAAACCCTGAATGTCGGCAACCCAATGGATTCAAAGACGGATCTGGGTCCGCTGATCTCGGCCGACGCCGCCGACAAGCTGGCGCAACAGGTATTGTCGGTCGTGAAGGAGGGCGGGAAGTTACTCCTCGGAGGAAAGCGCTTTCAGCCGAGTGGACTGAAGGGCCATTTCTTCGAGCCGACCGTGATCGCCGGCGTGAAGCACGGCGGCATTGCGACAACCGAAGAGCTGTTCGGTCCTGTCGTATCGATTTTCTATGTGAAGGATGCGAACGAGGCGATCGAAAAGGCGAACGACTCCCAGTACGGCCTCGGTGCAACGGTCTTCACGAAGAGCCTCGAGCTTGCGATGAAGGCGATGGAGAACATCAAGGCCGGGAGCTTCTGGATCAACGATCCTCTGGCCGATAACAATGCCGCGCCCTTCGGCGGCATGCGTCACAGCGGCATCGGACGCGAGCTTGGTGCGGAAGGGCTCGATGCCTTTCGCGAGCCCAAGCACGTTCATCTCGACTACATTATGGAACGAAAGCCCGATTGGTTTCCCTACTCGAAACGGACGGTTTCGTAAGGCGCTTCGCTCACCCGAGAATTCAATGTCCGCCGAGGACGAGTTCCTTGATCGGGAGGAGCACAACCTGAATGCGAAGGAGCATGGCGTGAACAATACCGACTGCGTCCACTGCATGCAGGGTGAGGCGCTTGAATGCGCCAATGTCCTTTGAGTCCAGCAAGTCGTGATTGCTTGTGTAGGCATTGGCGACGCAGCTGCTGCCCGGCGTAACCCCGTCGAGTCCACCTTCGTACAAGGGCTCGAGAATAACCAAGAGCGTTCCTGGTCGAGTCGTCTGTTGAGCTGCATCGAGCAGCACTTCGCCGCTGCGCAACTGACCCGCAGCGATGAAATCCTGGACCCGGACCACCACCATCGGGATTACTTTCCAGGGATTGGAAATGCACGCGGCCTCAGCCAGCATACCCGGCCGCATGACCTGCCCTTCGATCTGATTGAACCCAGCCTGGAGAGAAGGCGCGAATGCGCCCGACGGCACGAGAACTCCGGCGGCACGCGCCATCGGGTTAACGAGATCGCCGACCTGCAGGACAAACTGCTCGACGCGCCCGGTGACGCCGGCGCGGACCACAGTCTTCGCCAAATCCACCTCGGCCTCGGCTAGAGCCGCTTCAGCACTGGCCTTCTGGGCCGGCAAGAGAATGGATATCCGGGTTTCGACGCCTTCCCTCGCTGCGTTTGCCGCGTCTACTGCGCCCTGTCGGGCTGCAACCACGTTCTCAAGGCGTTCAATCTCCCGGCGCGCGACGGTATCCGCGCCGCGGCGATTCAGCTCCTTCTTGACCTCTATTTCATCGACAGCCTGCTGATAGGCGCTCTTGGCCTGGTCAACTTGCGCCACTGCAACCGCAAGCTCATTCCGGGCAAAGGACGTCTGGGCGTCGATCTCAATGACGCGGCGGCGGGCAGTTTCCAGCGCCGCGCGCTGCTTCGAGTCGTCCAATCTGAAAATCGGCGCGCCTTGCTGAACTTCGGCACTTCCCTTTGCGTAGATCTCGGCGACTCGCCCAATTGTTTCCGGAACGATGGGGACCGTCCGGAAATAAGATGTGACCGCCGACGTTGCCGGGTGAAAGTAGAAAATGACCGTGATCAGACTGATCGTGAGCAACAGGCAGCTGACGATGCCCAGCGAAGCTCAAACCAGACGGAGTACAACGTGATTTCTTTGCCGATGCGCTTGCCCTGCACATAGCGCCGGTAAAGGTAGTCCGGGAGAATCGTAAAGGTCGCGCAAAGCAGGAGTTCAAGCATCGGTCACCCGCCGTCCCGCTCTTGTGAAAGAGAAGTGGCCCGTTCCGCTTCATCTGCGGCCTTTCCACCCTCACCGGGCGAGATTTGCGCCAAGCGCTCGAGCGAGCCCGCCATGCGTTGCAGCGGTGTGACGAAGTCGGGAAGATCGATCAGGGCAAGCAGCAACCCTGCCACCCAGAAAATGTGCTGGTGCGTGAAGAGCGCCAGCAGCCCCAGCACGGCGACGATCTCGAACTGGAGCTTATGTCCCTTGTGCGCCATCCGTTCGGGCAGCGTGTGCAGCCGAAGAAACAAATTTCCGACGGTAAGCACGATGACGACCAGAAAAATAGAAACGATGACCAGCAATACGTCCGTCTCGCCGGGCGCCGTAATGAATGCGGGCAAGTGATGGGGAGCCGCTGGGTGAACAGTTGCGCTCAAGGTTTGGTCTTCCTCTCTCGCTGCTCGCCGGTAATTTCTCGATCAATTCGGAGGACAACACAAGGTCGGCGCTCGGATCATGCCTGCGAAACAAGCTTGAAGTTGAGGTACGCTTCCAGCGCATTGGATCCGCCTTCGGAGCCGTAGCCGGAATCCTTGATGCCGCCGAAAGGAACTTCCGGAAGCCCAAGGCCGTGGTGGTTGATGGAGATCATGCCGCTTTCCACTGCGGTGCCGATCGCGGCGACCGTTTTGGCCGAGCGCGTATAGGCGTAAGCCGCCAAGCCATACGGAAGGCGGTTCGCTTCCTCTACGACTTCGTCAAAGCTTGCGAACGACCGCATCGTCGCAACCGGACCGAACGGCTCTTCGTTCATGATCCGCGCCGTC
>DATMEE010000435.1:0-2529 GCA_035557035.1 Phycisphaerae bacterium | reverse complement strand
TCCTGCCCGCCGCACTGCTCACAGAGCAGTGGCACACATCCCTTTTTCCCCAATTTGGAAGAGCTTTCTGAAGAAGAACAGGAAGCGTGGTCGGAGTTCTATCTCTGGTGCATCGACCAGGAATGGGGGCCGGACTCGGAGTACAGCGGAGCGCAGCAGCTTGAGCGGTTGATGGAGAAGCTGGAGGCGATGGGCATCTGAGAAGGTGAGCGGTGCCCACCCTACACCGTGAATCCTACGGCATGGCCCGGCTCTTTTCGTGGAGTCGGACCGTGTGCGCGCGGGCGGGAAGTATTCCCGCTTGCGGGGGGTGCGGGAAAGGAATCTCGCATTAGGGTCGAAGATCGAATCGATCGCTATCCTGGATGAAAATACTCTCGCGACGTCGAGCGCCCGGACTGGAACAACGGGCGCCGGACCGACACGGTCCGGCTCGCGCTGGCTTCGCGATTTTCGAGCAGCAAGGATTCTCGCAGCGGGCCACCGGACCAAAAAAAAGGGCCGTTCAAATCCTTCCGGATCGAACGGCCCTTGTGGTCCCTTTTCTTGGATCGCAGGTCCGTGCGGTCAGTTTCTTCGTCGTCGGCGAGTCCGTCGCATGACCGGGTAGGCGACCAGCAGCATCATTGAGGTGAACAGGCCGCCGGGGCCGCAGCCGCCCGGAGCGCAGCCATCGCTGCTGGGCGCCGTCACGACGATCAGCCGCTGCAATCTGGTTGCGTGAACATAGGCCGCCAGTGCCCGACCCGCGATCAGACCGTCCTCGCCCGCGTAGGCGAAGGTGGCACCGGCCCAAATGCTCGCGTCGGCCGCTTCCTCGGCCGCGCCCGAGAGCGATCCGAAGGTGCGGGTGGCGTCGTTGTTGTCGCTCGTTGCCGAGAAGGAAATGCCGTCGCGGCCGTAGATGATCTCCATCATTTTCGTGGCGGCTCCGGCGAAGGCGGCGTTGGCCGAGACGTAGCCCGGGTGGGGCGGTGTATCGAGCAGTGGCTCCCATAGCAGGTCGGGCGTGGTGTCGGCGTTCCCGTCGTCCAGCGCATGAATGGCGGTGAAGGGCCGCCAGTCATCATGGGCGTACTTGGCATCCCATGCCACGACTGCGGCATCGGCCAGGGCGATACTGAGCAGGGCGAAGACACGGGCGTTTTGGGCCGGCGTATTCCCCTCGTCTTCGGCGATGATCATCGCGATCTCGATCCAGTGGCCCGGAGCGGTGTTGGTGCCGGTCGGATCGGACCAGAATTCGGCAGCCTCGGTCTGACCGTCGGTGCGATGCGGACTGCCGGCCTCGCCGTATTTGACGGCTTCGCCATAGTCCTCGGTGTACCGCGCGCTGGTCAGATCGGGAGGGCCGGACGGACGGAACTGACCGCCGGAGGCAATACCGAAAGGCGTGACGAATTGCCAGTTGGGGAGCAGTGCGTCCTCGAAATCAGGAGGGGTCGGCTGCCATTCACCGGCGCCGCCGGCGGGATTGTAATTCAGATCGACATCGCTGAAGTCGCCCTCGCGAAAATCGAGGATCGCGTTGGCGACGCCAATGCCAAAGTCGTTGCTGGGGGTGAAGACGATTTCCGGGAGGTCAGGCAGGAAGTTGTCGAAGGCCGCGTTGAAGTCGGCCTCGCGATCGGGGAACAGCACCACGAGCACGCGCCGCGCGGCGGCCGCGGCCACCACGTCGGCGACGGCGCCGAAGGCGGGATCGACATCGACGAGATAGGCCTCGTGCGTCTTTTCGAAGGTGTTAATCGAGTCGAACATCGCGACGTTCATCATCGCGAAGGCCCGCGCCGCGACGGGGGCCGGCAAATCGGCTTCCCGGACCACGTCGAGCAGAACGCCATTCCAGTCGGTGACCACGTCGGCCCGGGTGACGCCGGCCCATGCAGAGAGACAAAGCGTCGCCGACAACATTTTCCGCAAGTTCATATGCACTCCTTTTGAATTCCACTGGCGACGCCGCGTAAGAAAGTGGCGAGCGAGGGGCGTCGCGATGTTACATAAAAATCCCTACCGCGCTTTTCGATAAACGCGGACCGCGCCTGGAAAGCGGAATCATACGAGCGGCGCGGGGCTTCGCAACCCGCGAAAGCAGATTTGTCGCGAGAACAGGCGGTTGTTCGAGCTGCGATGCGTGAGATCGAATGCGCGATTAAAACCGCGTTTGCTTTGCTACACCGGCATGTTTTCCGGTCGTGCAATAATTGCCGTGCATCGATTTCGTCTCTAACATTCGTCGGCATGTCCCTTTCGAACAGTTCCACCGCGCTGGTCACGGGCGGCGGGGGTTTCCTGGGCCGGGCAATTGTGACGCGATTATTGGACCGCGGCCTTCGCGTGCGCAGTCTGGGTCGGGGCGATTACCCGGATCTGGAGCAAAAGGGGGTCGAGGTCGTACGCGGCGATCTGGCGACTCCGGAGGTCGTTGCCGCGGCCGCGAAAGGATGTGACATCGTATTTCACGTCGCGGCGCGGGCGGGGCTGGGCGGAACGTACCACGACTATCACCGGCCGAATGTCGTGGGGACC
>DATMEE010000434.1:0-12048 GCA_035557035.1 Phycisphaerae bacterium | reverse complement strand
ATTAATTCAGAGGGAGATTCAGGATTTTTCTTATCACAGGGACGGGGGCGAATTGCAAAACTGTTTCCCGAACTAAATGTACATTACCGTGACAGTCGACAAGCCATGAGCAGGACCTAGGGTGATTGATGTCGATTCCGACACCGATCAGCCGGCCGAGAAAAAATAGAAAGGCAGCGGCCTCGCTCGCGCTTCGGCCTCTGATTACTAGCAGCTAGTGACTAGTAACTGGCACTCTTCACCCTCACCCGTCCTCTCCCCTCAAGGGAGAAGAGATTTCCAGGCCCCGTAGCCGGCGGCCGCGAGGCAGATCAGGACCGTCAGCGCGATCCAGCCCCAGCGGTTGGAAACCGGGGCCATACGAGAATCTGGGCTGCTGGAAAATAACGGCCTTCCAGACTAGAATCCGCTTTCGATCGTCACCTGCGAGGATTTATTCGGACGCTTTGGCCGGGGGCGCAGAACCGTTCCCGGGGGTCAGCGTCCCGCTCGATGCAACCGCGTCGCGGGGTCGATCAATTATGGTATATCTGACGTAGCAGATGACGTACTGAAGCCCCCACCCAACCACGGATGATGATGTTCAATCGACTCAAGCCCGCAGCATTTTTCCTCCCGCTCCTGCTGATCCACGCCGCCGGTTGCGCCGTTCCCCAGCCGCGCGGCGATGGCATGTACAAGCGCGTGGTCGAACCCCGCAACAACGCCGTTTATCACCTTTACCTCCCGGTCGACTACGTGAAAAACAACGGCCGCCACCCCCTCTATCCGCGGATGAAGCGCTGGCCCCTGGTCATGACCTTTCACGGCATGAAGCCCTACGACAACGCCCGCCCCCAAGAGCGCGAGTGGGAAAAGCAGGCCGATATTTACGGCTATGTCGTCTGTGCCCCCGAGCTGGCAACTTCCAACTCTTTCATGGAATACCCCCTCACCAAGGAGCACAGCTACGTCCTCAAGGACCGCGACAACGTCATGGCCATCATGGACCACGTCTTCGAGACGACGATGGCCGACCCGGGGGCGGTGCTTTCGACAAGCTGGTCGTGCGGCGGCTATCTCGCCCACTACTTTCCAAATCGCTTTCCCGAGCGTTTCACCTGCATCGCCACGCGCCTCTCGAATTTCGGATCGAAGCTCCTGGTCGAGGAGACCGTCCCGCGCTATCGCGACCGAACCAGCGTCGCCGTCTTCATCGGCGACGGCGACCTTCCAAAATGTAAATCCGAATCCGAGGCGGCCGTCGCCTGGTACATGTCTCGAAACTTCCGCGTCGTCCGCGGCAAGATGATCGACGACATGGGCCACAAGCGCATCCCGCAGACCGCGGCCGCCTTCTTCGCCGAGCAGGTCGGCGTTACGCCGCTCGATCCCGTCCAAGCGGCCACCACCATCGCCAAGGTTCGCATGCAGGAGTATTACCCCCCGCCCGAACTGCTCGCGAAAATGTCACCGCCGGTCCAGTTGACCCCATCGCTCGCCGCCGCCAACCGGTCGTTCATTCCTCCCTCCCGCTCAAATCCGGTGATCACTCGCTCCAGTCCCGCCCGGCAGCCGGCGTCGTACACCAACACGACCGCCGGCCGAAATTACCCCTTCGATCGAGGACCGTCCGCCAAATCGCCAGTGAAATCTCAGCGCACTTCTCCGCCCGCAACCGATAGATTTGCTTCACGCCCCAGCCCCGCGCCGCGAGAGACTCGTTCCAATCCCGCTTCCAATTCGAACCCCGCGCGAGATCGCGCGTATGGTCCGGCGCGGCCCGCCGCCGTGGCAAAGCGAAACCCGCCCCGCGCCGTAAACATCCGCATCAAGGGTCCCTCCGTCGGCAGCTCCCCCTATTACCTGTCGTACGGCGTGGATCTGCCGCCCGATCTCACCCAGGGCGCGGACTTCCTCTGGCGCGACAACGAGGCTTGGATCGGCGACGAGGCCGACGGCCAGAAGATTCTCGAAACCGCCGGGACGCACAAGATTACTGTCGTCATGGTGACGCGCGACAACGTCGAATATCGCGGCCTCGCCACCGTCCAGGTTCTCGACCGCAGCGCCTCCGCCGCGGGCAGCGCCAGCCGATGAAGGCGCGCCTCGGGTTCGATTTGAGATGATCCTCACTTCGTACTTAGGTCGACTGAATGAAGAATGTAGAATTTAGAATGTAGAAAAAAAGGGAAGACGGCCGCACTTTCCTTTCTACATTCTAAATTCTCCATTCCCAATTCAACTAGACGCCTCAGCGCTTCTCGCGCAAACTGCCTGCTCACAAGGGATTTCACCCCGGTTTATTGCACTGAATGGATAAAACCATGAGCGACACCCCTGCGGCACAAGACGGTCTCATCACCTACGACGACTTCGCCAAGATCGACCTGCGCGTCGCCCGCGTTCTCGAAGCCGGGCCGCACCCCGACGCCGACAAGCTCCTTCTCCTCAAGGTCGACGTCGGCGGCGAACAGCGCCAGATCGTCGCGGGCATCAAGGGCTACTATCCGCCCGAAGACCTCGTCGGAAAATCCATCGTGGTGGTCAAGAACCTGAAACCCCGCAAGATGCGCGGTCAGGAAAGCCAGGGCATGCTCCTCGCCGCTTCGAGTGAAGATCGATCCCAGGTCATCCTCGTCACCCCGATGAGCGACATCGCGCCGGGGGCGAAGGTGAGTTAGGCCTATCTCTTTTCGCCCCAAACGGGGCGATGAGCCACTGCCTGCCCGCCGTGGCGGGGGTAGAGCGAAGCGGAACCCATAGTGTGCGCCTCATGACGGTCCGCTCCAAAGGAGCGGCGGAATCGCCGAAGTACGTCAGGCTCAAAAATTCGCGAATGATGATGATAATCTCGGCGCAAAACCGTCGGGGCAATCTCCCATGAAAACCAGTCCGAACGACATCGTGCTGAAGCCACCGATGGGTCCGGTCGACCGCACCGTCTGCCTGCCCGGCAGCAAGAGCCTTACCAATCGCGCCCTTGTCATCGCCGCCCTCGCGAGCGGTGAATCCACCCTCGAAGGCATTCTTCTGGCCGACGACACCCGTTGCATGATGACCGCCCTCGGCGAGCTGGGCATGCACATCGAGGTGGACGAGGAGCGCCGAACCGCAGTCGTTCCCGGATGCGCCGGACATCTTCCCTCGACCGACGCCGACCTCTTCTGCCAGAACGCCGGCACCGTGATCCGCTTCCTCACCCCCGTCTGCGCCGCGGGATTCGGTGAGTGCAAACTTACCGGCACGCAGCGCATGCACGAGCGCCCCATCGGCCCGCTCGTCGCCGCCCTCCGCGAACTCGGCGGCCAGGTCGGGTTCCTCGACCGCGACGGCTTCCCCCCGTTGCACGTCCGCGGCAAGGGGCTCCGCGGCGGCCGCACGACGCTTGACGCCGAAGTCTCCAGCCAGTTCCTCTCCGCCCTGCTCATCGCCGCGCCCCTCGCGTTGAACGACGTCATGATCGAGCTGCGCGGCGAGCTGCCCAGCGAGCCCTACGTCGCCATGACCATCGACGTCATGGACGCCTTCGGCGTGCAGGTGGTCGAGGACGAGATGCGCAAGTTCATCGTCCCCGCTCCTCAGCAGTACGAGGCCGAGGACTACGAAATCGAGCCGGATGCGTCGGCCGCCTCCTATTTCTTCGCCGCGGCCGCGGTCACGGGCGGGCGCATCACCGTCGAGGGCCTGGGCCTGGAAAGCTGCCAGGGCGATCTGGCGTTCGTCGATGTGCTGGAGCGGATGGGCTGCCGCGTCGAGCAGGGTCCGCGGCACACGACGGTCTGGGGGCCGAAGGACGGCGCCCTTCGCGGGGTCGACGCCGACCTTCAAAAGATGCCCGACGTCGCCCCGACGCTGGCCGTCGTCG
The DNA here is from genome assembly GCA_035557035.1 of Phycisphaerae bacterium. Classification (GTDB taxonomy): domain Bacteria; phylum Planctomycetota; class Phycisphaerae; order UBA1845; family UTPLA1; genus JADJRI01. The sequence continues at coordinate 8,201 of DATMEE010000434.1, read as the reverse complement.
CCGCCTTCGCCGAAGGGCCGACCCATATCCGCAACGTGCCGCACATCCGGCACAAGGAGACTGACCGCCTCGCCGCACTGTCTGCCGAATTGTCCGCCCTCGGCGTTGCGTCGGAAGTCCTCGCTGACGGCATCTCCATCCTGCCGGACAAACCGCCGACCGCCGGCGCCATCCGCACCTACGAAGACCACCGCATGGCCATGAGCTTCGCCATCGCCGGCCTCCGCCTCGAAGGCCTCGTCATTCGCGACGCCGACTGCGTCAGCAAGACCTTCCCCGAATTCTTCGAACTGTGGCGCGACATGGCATGATCGGTTGTCGTCGGCATTGCAAGCCCGAAGCGCCAGCGAGGAAAAAACAGAGCCGCGCCCGTTAGGAAGCGGTGGACGCGGAACTCGTTGAGCCGCGAAATATCCAAGCAAAACGCGAGTAGATTATTCTATTCGCTCGAGTTTCTTACTCGCGTAACCACGATTCCAGGGAAAGTGCATGAGAATCAGGTCTCCTATCCTCATCGCATCCATCGGATGTCCTTTGTTGGCCTGGCTGTCGGCTTGCAAATCCCAACAGTCCAACTCCATCACGGAGCCGAATCAAACCCCGCAATTTGCCGACGAGCCGCATGCCGCTCCGGCCGCCGCGGCCGACGTCCGCGTCCTCTTCATCGGAAACAGCCACACCGCATGGCACGACCTGCCAGACCTGGTGCGCCGCATGATGGAGTTTGGCCGTCCGAAGCACAAAGTCCGTGTGCACTATTTCCCCGTCCAATTCCTTGACGATCTCGCGAACAATCCAAGCGCGAACGACGTGCTCAACGCCCATTCCTGGAACTTTGTCGCCCTGCAAGCGCAGAAAATCAGTGCGAGCGGCCGCTTCACCTATTCGCGCCAGGAAGGAATCGACTTCGCAAAGCAGGCGCGCGACCGAGGCGCTCAGGTGTTCTTATTTTCCGAATGGGGTCGCAAGGGCGTCAAAGACGAGAGCCGGCGCACCGAGAAAATCTATGAGGAAATGGCCGCCGCCGCGAATGCGAAGGTCGCCCCCATCGGCCACGCCTGGGATCTCGCACTCACGGAGCGCCCCGACTTGCCCCTGCACGCCGAGGACGGCAATCATCAATCGGCCATCGGCGCTTTTCTCACCGCCTCGGTTCTCTACGGATCAATCACTCAGGAGCACCCGGTCGCACTTCGGGGTTTTCCCTATGCCGCGATTGATGCTCGGGATCGCGCCGTATTACTGGAATCTGCCGGGGAGGCGTGCCCGGCATCGCGCGATGCGAATCGCTGACTAAGGACTCGCATTCTCCGCGGGATTGAAATTCGGCTGCCAGATCGTCCCGATCGGGCCATTGATCAGCCGCGTGTCAAAAAATCCGTTCGCCGCGTGGCCGTCGGCGAACGCCATCGACCATGCCGAGAACTTGCAATGCCATCCCATGCGCGGCTCCGTGGCGCCGTTTGGCAGGCCCATCGACGCGCGATAGGTGGAGGCATAAAAGCCATGCTCCATCCACATGATGAATCGCGCCGCGTCGCCGCCGCTCATGTGCCGGGAGATGCGCTCCGCGTAGGCGTCGTGCGGCGCGCCCGTTTGATCAAAGACGAAATCGCCGGAGTTTCCCCCGCTTCCCCAATACCCCTGCATGAAGCGCGAGTTCAACCCGTAGCTCGCCCCGTTGGCCTCCCACGACGACCGGGCCACCTCGGTGTGGCTGCTCGGCGCGTCTCCGATCAGCGACGTGCGCCACGAACGGTCATTCGGGCAAACGTAGAAATCGATCGTGTCGTTGCCCTGAACCAGCGGCGCGGCGAACTTGTTCAGTGGGCGAATCTGTGCGGGATACAAAGCCGAGTCGGTGTTGGCGTCCTCGGCCAAAGGATTCGGCGCTTTAAATCCGCCGAACACCCACGGCGTCACCTCCGTCACCGGATATTGAAAGTACGGCGGCGCCTGCAGCGCCGGCCCGACCGTGTACCACTGAATGAGCGGGTTGCCCTGATCATCCATGTACATGTGCGTGAACTGAATGATGCTGCGGAGGTTGGCCAGGCACTTCGCCTTGCCTGCTTCGCACCGCGCGCGGCCCATCGCCGGCAGCAGAATCGAGATCAGCAGCGCGATGATCGCGATCACGACGAGCAATTCGAGCAGCGTGAACGCCCGGCGGGGCAAAGAATGTTTCTCTCTCAGCCGGTTCAGCGACACAACGACCCCGCCGATTTCCGCGCTCTACGGGCATGTATCATTGTGGCAATCCGTGCCGTTGCCCGAATACGTTCCGCCCATCTCCGCGCAGTCGGCCTCCGACGCAAGGATGCACAGCGGACCATCCGGCGGACAGCACGCGCCGCCGCAGGTGATGTGCATCACGCTCATCCCGAATGTGCTGCCCGTCGTCGTGCCGATTCGGATCTTGTAACACTGCCCGGCATTCGCCAGGAACCGCACCGACGCGTCATTCAGGCTGGAAAGGCAGTGCTGCACCTCCGAGCCGGTGCCCTGACTTTCGTTGCACCCGAGCATCGCCGGACTGTCGCTGTTCGGCGGGCAATTGGCGCAGTCGTCATAAACCGCGACGGACGTGTCCGAACTTTCGCCAAGGAAATAGCTCCCGCACGTGTCGACCTGCACCGTTCCATTGCAGGATGCGACATAAATGAACCACACGTCCCTCGAGAGATAATTGTCCGGATCAAACCCCAGCGGACATCCCATCGAGCTGGGCGGCTCGTCGCCGTCGGTGGATGCGCCGGCCAGTGTAAAGGAGTGCGTTCCGTCGCCGACGACGATCGCATCGTCGCACCGATCATTCGCGGGCGGACACGGACTGAATTCGCACGTCGTGCCTTCGCCTTGAAATGTGCCGCCGAGGTCGAAGCAAGCCCATGCCGGCCGAACTTCGCATTCCTGCCCTACGATGCAACAGGCCCCGGCGCACGGATTGAAAGCGCAGTCCGTTCCTTCGCCGAAGAAGGTTCCGTTCATCTCATTGCATGCGGATACCGAGAGCATCTCGCACTCACCCGTTGCCTGTCCGGTCTCTGGGTTGTTGACGCAGCAAGCCCCGGGCGAACCCGGACAGATGCTCGGCGAACACGGGGTGCCGTCGCCAAAATAATTTCCACCCAACTGCTGGCAGGCTTCGAACGGGTTTGGCGGACCGACCTGCGTGCATCCGCCGTTCGGCAGGCAGCACGCCCCACTCCCGCAAGTAGGGTCAAGATCAGCACAATGAGTGCCGAAGGAATATCGATGCTCGCTGCCGGGCAAGCTGGTGCAGGATGATTCACTTGGGGTTTCGATGCACACGTACTCGAAATTCTCATCGAGGCGGCAGCAGGCCCCAAACGGCGGCGGTGGCGGAGGCGCGACGCCGGTCAGCAGCGTCTGAACCATCCCCGGGACGTCCGCCACATCCACGACTCGATTGCCGCTGAAGTCTCCGTGGCAGACGTCCATTGGATCTGTCGATTGACTCAATACGGCGTCGACAAAGAGTTGAACGTCGGCCCCATTGGCGAAGCCGCTGGCATTCATGTCGCCATCGCCCGCGGTCAGCGCGATGCGGCGGATGCTCACCAGCGTGAAATTCATCAGGCCCGGATCGAGCATGCCGCCTTCCAGAAACCAGTGCTTGAAATCGTCCGGATTCGGCCCGAGGAAGTTGCTCCCCGGAAACCCGCACGCCGAAAGCAGCGAGAAATCCGCCGACGGCCACGAAGCGTTGTCCGCATCTGCCACGTGAAGCGTATGCTGGTACTCGGTTGCCCCAAAGTTAAAGTCAATTCCGCCGCCAAAATCCAATTCGTCCTGATCGGGAATGGACGCCACGATGGCCGTGGTCGCGAAGACCGGCATCGTGTACGGCGGCCCGACGCCGATCGGCAGAACGATCGCGCCGTTGGCCGAATGGGAGAAACGAAGCGACGCCGCGAGTACGTTCAAGCCAATCCGGCAGCCGGGACGAGGTTCAATTCCGCTGGTCGATTCCACCCGAAAGACCAGCCTCACGTCCGACCCGAGTGGCGTCCCGCTGAAAGGAAACGACGTGAACGTATTCACGGCCACTTTTCCGTAAATCTCGACATCGACCGGAACGGCGCTCGCCGCTGGGGCGAACGTGCAGACAACCGCCGCGCTGAACAGAATTGAACGCAAACTCATGAGTACGATCTCCCTTTTCCTGGGCGGAACATTATTACGAACGTCGGTAAATAAACTGAACGCGGATTCTCGTGCCGTCGTCTCGCGAAGTCCGGCGGCGAGTCAAGCAGGAGTTTCAACCGGGTCGACCAGCATAGTCCCATACAGCCATTTCAGCCATCGGCGGCTCGCGAGGGCTCACCCAGTCATGCGGCGGCTTAAGAATGACGCCGGCGGCGATAAAGCATCAGCGCACCGCCGAATCCGATCATCGCCAGCGACGAAGGCTCCGGCGTGATGGTGAACGAGTTAATGGCAATCTGGACCTTCTGAGATTGGAATGAATCGTTCAGCACATTGATATTGAAATCCAGTCCGACGCTGGGCGGCGGACCGTTGAAGACGGCGGCCGTGGGAAAATACGTCCCATGGCTGGCGGCAATGTCGGCCGGATCCGTGTTGACGAACGGGTTCGGTCCGGCGCCGCCGGTTGCCCTGAAATTCACCGTCGACGCTCCTTGAACGAGTGTATTCCCCCCTGGGACAATAATGCTGGGCGGTTGCAGAGCATAAAAGCCGGACCCGCCGTCGTTGTACTTGAAGGTGCCCACCCCGCTGGCGCCGTTTGCAGTCGGGGCGCCGGCCACCGCCAGGACGAATGTATTCTTCTGGATATTGTAAAGAGTTTCATTCGGCAATGCGTTTCCGATGTTTGTCGTATCGATCGGAATGGTGTACGTCACGGCCGCTCCAATCGGGATGCCCAGATAAGGGCTGTTGCTGTTCGTCAGCGCGTTGGATGAAACCGTGCCGTTGATGATCACGCTGATCATTTCGGCCTGGGCCATCACGCTCGCGCTGGCCAGCGCCGCGGCCGCGATCACAACTGATAAAATTCTGACTCTCATGCCCATTCCTCCTCTTTGACTGCCGGCGGTGCGACACACGCGCCCGACGGCTCGGTGCTAAGGACGTTCGCTTCCCCCTGCGGCTCAACAATTTGAGACCTCGGAATCTCGCCATTGTATCAAAATCGCGATGCGGCATTCAATACGACCGCGACTCGGAATCTGCTCAAACTCTTTGCAAATTCTGAGTTTATTTTCCGGATTTCGGGAATAAAACCGGAAATCGGTCGGGGCGCGGTCCTGGTGTGCGACACGTGTGAACCTGTCAAACTTCCGCGACGCAACACCGGCTCTCGTTGTTCGTTTTTCCCTCAGGTCGGCGCGTGACGCCCAAGGGAACGCCGTGGAGCAGACCGTCGCCGGCTCCGCGGGTTCGCTGGAAGCGGTTGAGGGTTTCATTCAGCGCTGCAAGTCGGCCGCGGTTTCAGGTCAGCCGGCTGATCCTTACTAATCGCACGGCCCGAGCACACGATAGTCGTTCAGCATGTCCGAGCTTTGAGCGCGCGGGTCGCGGACGATGCCCACGTCGTCGTAGTGCGAAACGGGGTGGCCGAAGTTTCCATTCGACGTGGGGGATGCCGGCAGCAGCTCGTGATGGAACATCTCGCCAAGGCATTCGTTTAGGAGGAAAAAGTGAGCAGCGCCGGAGTCGTTGGATTCCTGCAGCGGCGCGCCCACCACCACGATCGTCTCGTCATCGGTCATGTCTCGCCAGATGTCAACGTCGCGCCCAAAGAGGTCGTCGGCGTCCACGCCGTTGACGTCGAGCGTTTCCACGTGCGCCCAGACGCCGTCCAGCAGAGATACGTATGCCTCGCCGTTTCCGGCGCCGGCGCCGTAGCCTACCGCGCCCGCGACCAGCACGTCTTCGTCCATCGCCAGCGACATGCCGAACCCGCTGTCGTCCTGAGCGGGCGCGCCGGGATAATCGAGCAAGTCGTCCTCGTCCCAGTCCGTGCCGTCGTAATGGAACATCTCCACACCGGCCGGCAACCCGCTTTCATCGACGCTGTAGCCGACGGCGATCCAGTCGTCGCGGACGGCCACGGAAATTCCGAAGTAAACCGCATTGCCGTCCGAGGGCACCATGGTGTCCTTCAGTTGCCACGCCTGCGCCGTCGCATTGTAATGAAAGACGTAGACCAGCCCGCTGCTCGATCCGCTCACCGCGCTGTCGGATGCGCCTGACACGGCTATGACGTCGTCATGAATCGCCACGACGGCCCCGACGTTTATGCCGGTTGAGGACTCGAGCAGATTGCCGAACTCGCTCCAGGTGTTGTTGCCCGTGTTCAACTTGAACACGTTGGCCTCGCCAGCGGGACTGTCGGCCCCCGGCGCCCCTGCGACGGCCCAGCCGCCACTGATGCCGACGGACGTGCCGAACTCATTGAAGGACTGCGAATTTGAAGAGGTCTTTCGGGCCGGGCCGTACCAGTAGGGTGCGTTCCAGCGGTAGAAATAGACCGCGCCGGCGTTGGTCAGCAGGCTGTCCGAGGCCGAGCCGACGATCATCCAGTTCTGGTCGAGCTGCAGGTCGGACATGTCGACCGCTTCGAGGGGAATGATCGCGATTGGGTCGCGGGCCAGTCCGTCGGGACCGGCGATGGCCGCCTCGCATTCGTCCAGAATTCGGTTATCATCGCAATCAGTGGAGCCGCTCAGTTCGGCCTCGTCGTCGATGTCGTTGCAGTTGCAGTCATTAAACTCGTAGGCACCCATGTCGACCTCGCCCACGAAGCGATCCTGCAGATCAAGGTCCAGCGGCGTCGTCTCGGTAAAGTTAGAGTCTTCATCGACATCACCTGCGTCTGCCGGAACGAGACCGTCGCTGGCCTCGTTAATTCACGGAGAATCGCCCTGAAGGTGGTAGCCTCCCGCCTGGAACTCGGGGTCGGCGCCGATGTTTCCTGTTCCGGCAAACTGGGACAGATCTTGAACGCAGGAGTAGGTCACGTCGATGGCGTCTGCGACCACGTTTTGAAGCTGCGCCTCCTCAGTGTCGGTACCGGACGATTCGTCCGTGTTGCCCCACAGAATGCTGTTCTTGATGAACAGGCTGCCTGATTCGACGTATTGATCCGTGTAAATGCCGCCGGTTTCGCCGTTTACGCCAGGTATCGTGGGTTGGCCGGTTGCGCCGCTTGCGTGGTTGTCGGCGATCGTGGTGTTGACGATCATTCCCGCCGTCTCCGGGTCGCCAAAGTAGTGGATCGCGGCCCCGTTGCCGCCGCAGGTGTTGAGCGCCAGCAGCCCGTTCATCATTAGAAGTCCCTGCGATTTCGAGCTGAAGATGGCCCCGCCCAGGTTGTGAGCGTGATTTTCCAAAAAGTCCGTGTTGTAAATCGTGACCAGTGAGGTGCCATGTCCTTCGGGCGGATGGCCGTAATACTTGATCGCCCCGCCGCCGGTAAGCTCGCTGCTGCTCGTCGCGCGGTTTTCAGTGAACGAACATTTGACGATGGTCGGTGAGCCGGCGTCGATTTCCATCGCCCCGGCCTGAAGGGCTTCGTTGTCGTGAAAGGTGCATGACCGGAAGAAGGCGTTGCAGCCGTCGAAGGTTACAGGGCTCTGGGTCTGGTAGCGGTCAAGAAAGCAGGCCCCGCCCCCCAGGTCGGCGTCATTCGAGATGAAATCGCAGCCCTCGAACAGAATGTCGCTGGCAATCAGCGCCACGGCCCCGCCGCGGCCGTCGGTGGATTCGTTGAGGGTGAAGGTGCAACGGAGAAACAGGGTGTCTCGTTCGCCCGATCACAATAGACCGCGCCACCGTCGCCGGAACTCGTGTTGGACTCGAAAGTTATGTCTTCGACAACCGGTGCGGAATCCAGATTGATCTGGAGTCCAGGACCGCTGCTGCTAGAGTTATTTATCACGTGCAGGTTTCTCAGTGCTGGGCTACGTGGGTCGCCACCATCGCCGCATTGGATGGCCGTCTGCGTGGCCCCCCTCAACGTGAAACCATCCAAGGCTGTGGATCCCGAGGTCGCGCCAAAACCGGCCTTGACGATGACATTGTTCGTCTGGGTGCCCTCAAGCACGCATCCATTTTCTGTAGGATCGGGGTTCCGCTCCTCGAGCGTCGTTTCGACCCCAGAGAATCCACCGTAGATTTGACGGCCAGCTTTTAGGTCGAAGAAATCG
>DATMEE010000433.1:0-2872 GCA_035557035.1 Phycisphaerae bacterium | reverse complement strand
AATCGCCGTTATCACAAACCTGAACAAAGCACTGGCTGCCGTCGCAATCCGCCGCCACGATATGGGTGCATTCGCCGTCGTCGCAGCGGTCAGCCGTGCAGGCATTGGCGTCGTCGCATTCGTCGTCGGAGTGACAGATTGGCGGCAGCGGCGCCGCAGGCGAAGTGGTCGGCTCGCCGACAGTTCGCACGAGAGCGATGCCCTCCAGGTTTCCGCTGAACCGGCCGCCGACCGCGTAATGCCGTCCCGCCCCGTCGCCCCAGACGGCGTGTATGTCGAGCGTTGCTCCGGATTCCTCGGCAGTGACTTCTCCGGTTGACAGATCGACCGATCCCACGAATCCGCCGACGCCGCCGCAAATCGCGATCGATCCGTCCAAGAACGCCCCGTTCAGGCCCGGCGTGGCGTCCGGCTTGTGCGTGGTCCACGCCGTGCCGTCGTATCGCGCGACGCGAGCGCTGGTTCGCCCTCCCACCGCGAAAATGTGAGATTCGCCCGTACCCCAGAGCGAAACAAAGTCATCGTCGGCGTCGGCTCCGCCCGGAACCTGCTCCCAATCGCCATCGATCAATTCAAGGATCAGTCCGTTGTCTCCAACCACAAAGGCCTTCCGGCCAATCCCCCAAACCTTGAATAGGGACTCGGCGTCGCGGTCGTTGGCAGGCGCCTCGACCCGGGTGAACGCCGAACCATCGAAGTGCAAAATCAGCGGCGCCGAGTCGCCGCCTACGATCCACAGATCATCAGGCGACTTTCCCCAGACTCCCCAGAGCGACTCGCTCGTCCCCGTGTCAAGCATCTGCCACTGGATACCATCGTAGCGGATGACCCCACCCTCAAACCCGACCGCAAAAACGTCGTTCGGACCAAATCCAAAGACCCACACGAGCATCGAGACGGGCGGCAGATTCATCCGCCGCCAATTGTTTCCGTCGAAGTGATACACTTCTCCCTGTTCAGGTTTCCCACCGACGATAAAGACGTCTTCCGGCCCCGAGCCCCACACGGAAGACAGCGCTCCCGCGCCCTCAGTCAGAAAGGCCGCGCTCCACACCGCCGGATTCGGAGAGCCGGCATTGTTGTCGTTCCCGCCGGGGTCCGCGGGTCCTGTTTCGCAGGACAGCGCGCTGACGGAAACGAGCAGCGCGCAGATATTCAGACCAAGACGCCTGCAAAACGAGCGATAACCGTTATCAGAATTCATGCGGACCATTTGGAAGCTGGCCGAGGCGAGCGGTTGCATGGGCGGATGGAACGCTGGGTGCTCCGATGCACGTCGGGGTAGGCCAACAATGCTTCTTTCTCCCCCCTTTATCTTACACCGGCGAACGCGAGGGGTCAGGGTCGGGCGGAAGCGCTCAACGAGCGCACCGTCTGCGACTCCAATAATGGCACGCGTCCGGCGCTTGAATGTGTATCAAGCGCCGGACGCGAGCGTCATGCAAGATTTGATGTCGCGGCAGCGCCGAGCTATTGCGTCTGATCACACGCCCCGTGAGCGCATTTCCCGCAAGGAACAATCGGAATATCGACCAGACCGGCCTCGTCGCGCCAGATTCCCAGCTCCGATGGCAGCAGGTCTTCGACGCGCAACCTTGACGAGCCGGCGTTGGGATTGCCCCCCAGATTCCAGAGCAGCAAGACCGGCTCGTTCTGGAATCCGATAGGAAAGACATCCGACTGCATCGGACTGCGACGGAACGACGCATCCGTTTCGAGAATCTGCCGGGCCGTGGCGGCCGTCGCCATACAATCGAGCGCGTCGCGCGAGTGCTCAAGTCCGAGCAGGTGCCCCAGTTCATGGGCGCCAATGTTCGCGATGCACAGCGCCGCTTCCTCCACCGAGGGTTGAAGCGATTCGAACATGCCGATGTCCTCGGTGTAGATGATCGCGTCCTGCTCCAGATAGATGTTGTATGTATCCACGTTGTCCGCCAGCCCGAGATATTTCTCGTTGTAGTTCCCGAAGTACAGCGTCGAATGCGGCTCAAATGGCCGATCGTGCGTTCGGCTGTCGCGCAACTCGATGTCGTACGCGGCGAAGTCGCGCTTCATGTGCTCGATCACGCGTTCCGCCATGTAATCAGTCTTGCCGGCATAACGAGAGGCGATCGCCTCGGCCGAAAACGGCTGCATCAGCGTTTGCGGCTCCTGGCCGATCTGCACCTGGGCTCCGCCCTCAAAGTCAAGAAAAACCAGTTGCCGCCGTGGCTGTTGAATAATCCCCCCTGCTTCACGCTTCACGGTGATGGAGTAGGTGCCGCTGCTGTAGCGGCCCTGCGACGATCCGAAGTGCTCCACGCTGGAAACCGCGATGCCTAGAAAGAGGTTGCTGACATCGCGGCGCATCACCTTTGATATGTATGGATCAATCTGCTGGTTGTAATACGACCGGTCGTCGTTGGAATCGATCAGGTCGTTATTCGCGTCAAAGATCGCCGCAACGGTGTTAAAGCCGTTGTGGCCGCGAACGTCGACGGTGATGCGATCGCCGGCGTCGAGGGCCCCAAGCGAATAAAGATCGATGTCGTCGACAGCGTCGATATCGCCGTCGATCGTGATCGATTCTCCCGCGGCGATCTCGGCGAGTTGCGCCCGTTCGAACGCGCTGTTGTCGCCGCTGTCCTTCACGTCGCCCAGGACGGCGCCGGCGTTCTGAGTTTGATCGGCTTGCCCATTGTTGAACAGATCGCCGAGCGGAAGCGTGTCGCAGCCCCCGAACGTGCCGATGGATATCATAAACAGGAGATAATGGCGACCGCGGTGCGGAACGCCAGAGGACCGGTGAACGTGCATGACTGTGGCTCCCACCCGGAGTGCACTTCCACCGGCTCGCCTCCGAAGGGCCAGCCGTCGGGTTCTTGATCGGCTG
>DATMEE010000432.1:0-8423 GCA_035557035.1 Phycisphaerae bacterium | reverse complement strand
TTCAGGCCAGCGATTACCTCGCCGATCTCGGCGAAAATGTGGCCAGCCGCGATGATGTCACCGGACTCCTTCATCGCCGCTTCCCGCGAGTCGACATAAAGCCGTGCCTTGCGCAGCGCTTCGTCGTCCAGCTCGCGCCAGTTTGGGCGCGTTGCGCCCACAGCATTGATGTGCGCGCCCGGTGACAACCATTCACCCATCAAGACCGGTGTCGTCGCGGCCGTTGCCACCACGATCACATCGGCGCCTCGCACCGCCTCCTCCGCCGAGGCCGACGCCGAGATATTGAATTGTCTCGCAAACTCCCTCGAGTTCCGCGGACTCCAAACCCGCACCTCCCGAAATTTTCGCACGAGCCGGAGCGCTTCCAGGTGGCTCCGCGCTTGCACGCCCGAACCGAGAATGGCCAGCACCGAAACATCCTCCCGTGCCAGGGCATCCGTCGCCACGGCAGACGCCGCGGCGGTCCGCATCTCCGTAATCAGTCGCCCGTCCATTGTCACGAGCGGCTCGCCTGTTTCGGGACGAAAAAGGAGGATCATCGCATGATGCGTAGGAACGCCTTTATTGTTCGGACAAAAGGTCACCAGCTTTGCCCCGAGCGCGCCGCCGTAAGCAGGCATCACCCCGAAGAAGCCTTGGTGTTCGCTCACCGGCAAAACCAGCCGCATCGGCTGCTCGACTCTGCCTGAAGAAAGGTCGCGCAACGCATCCGCGATTGCCGGAATCAGTTCCTCCATTCGCAAAAGCGACCGGACGTCTTCTTCGCTGAGAACCATGGTGAAATGACGAATGCCGCAGGCCGAATGTCGAGTGAAGAGAACAGAATTCGCCTCTCGGTTTCCGATCGCAAATCGCCAAATCAATAAATGTCTGATAGACCCGCGACCTATGACAACGACACGAATCATTCTGGCGGGCGTTCTCGGCGCCAGCGCGATGTTTATCTGGTCAGCGATTGCGCATATGGCCACTCCGCTGGGCCACGCTGGCATGCAGATCGGTCTTCCCAATGAAGATAAAGTGATCGAAGCGATGAAATCCGGGATCGGCGACAGGGCCGGTCTTTATCTTTTCCCGGAGTTTGCCCCGGGCGATAACCCAACCAAGGAGCAGGAACAGGAAGCCATGAAACGCTATGAGGAGAAGCTCGTGGCTAATCCTTCCGGCTTCCTCCTCTACCATCCGGCCGGATCGCGGCCGATGGCCATGGGCAAGTGGCTGACGGTCGAATTTCTCAAAGAACTTCTTGTTTCCCTTCTCGCTGTCTTCCTGCTGGCCCAAACGCGCATCGCCACCTTCGGTGGACGCGTCGGCTTCGTCTTTGTCGTGGGAATCCTGGCTGCGATCACAACCAATATTTCCTACTGGAACTGGTACGGCTTCCCCGGCGTCTACACCGCCGCCTGCATGTTCACTGAGATCGTCGGCTTCCTCTTCGCCGGGGTCGCCGCGGCGCTCGTGTTGCGCAAAAGCGGAATTCCGACCGCGCTCAATTAATCGCGTAAACCTCGACCACCGCGATCCCGGTCGTGCCGTTCACGCCGCGCAAAAGCGCGGTATAGAGGGACGGCGGCAACACCCGCACAATCGCCGATTCGAGATCACGGGCCAGGCCGCACGATGTTCCGGCTTTTAGCCCCAGGAGACAAGGATCGCCGCCGCAATCATGCAACCGATCAGATGATAACTCGCGTCGATCATCCAGACCTTGGTCGACTTCTTTTCCCAGACGTGGACGATCGTCAATGACGTGATCGAGAAGGCCACCGCCAGACCGGCGCCGAGTTTCACCGCGGTGGGAAGATCGACGATTCCCATATGCTCGAGGAGGCAGGCGATCGCCGCCGAGGTCACGAGATTGGAGACAAAGGTTGCGACCAACATTCCGATGAACTCCCCTTTGGCTGACGCGGCACAAGCCGCGCCACGATGCCGGATTTGCTCCGCTGCCCAGATTCGGCCGAAGAAAACCGAATACCACACGAAGGCCAAAACCCAATAGGCCACACTCGCGCAAAGAATCGCCAGCCAATTCATTTCCAGATCGTGTCAGCTTTCTTCCTGCCCGACAAGCCTAATGAACCATGCAACGCCTTTAGCGCTTCAACTTCCCTATTCGCTAAGACCTGTCCGGAGCGTAGCCGAATTGACCACTCACTCGCTCAGTCGCTAAATGTTCGTTACTCGCCAAACGCTTTCGCCGCGTTTATCATCCGATCACCATGAATGCTTCCGAGAAACCGTCCCCATCTGAAACCCCGTCGATATCGGCCGAAGCCTTCATCGGAATCGGCATCACTGTCGCCGGGCTCGGCGTCTTGTTTCTCTTGCTGGGCTGGGCTCAACACATGAGATCGGTCCCCACGATGGGGTGGATCTGGCTTTCCCTTGGAGCTGTCTTGTTCGTTCTCGGCGGCCTGGCCGCCGCCTTCCCCCGCACCATGGAACACCGCCGGCTTCGCGCCCCCCGCGCCCCGCAGTCCCCGGTGCCGCAGGATGATGCCGAGCGCACGCGCGAGCCGGAAGAGCAGCTCTACTAACGCCGCTCCGGCACTCGCTAGCAGGTGCAGTTCTTGACTCCCCTTCGGTAAAACATAGTATTACCGCATGACCAAAACGATTTCGAAGGTCGGCAATTCCCAGGGAATCATTTTTGACGCCGCCCTCATGGATCTTGCGCGCGTGAAAGTCGGCGATCAGATGACGGTGACGGTGCATGAAGGAGGTTCGATTGTCTTGACGCCCATCCGGCCCGCAATCCAATCCAAGGAGGCGGCCGCGGCTGCCAGGCGTTTGATTAAGAAGAATTCGGCGCTCTTCAAGCGGTTGTCGTGAGCGAAGCGCTTCGCCATCTGACCGTTGCCGCCGTTAAGGCGATTCACGCCGAGGTCTTGGGGGCACATGGCGGCGCATCTGGCATTCGTGATGAAACATTACTCGAATCCGCAGTGGCCGCGCCTCAGGCAACGATGATGGGTCAACCGCTCATCTCCGATCCGATCGAGATCGCGGCGGCGTATCTATTCTACCTGTGCCGCAATCACGCCTTCATCGACGGCAATAAACCAACCGCGCTAGCCGCGAGTCTCGTATTTCTGGACGGCAACGGCTTATTACCGGACACGAAGTTGCCGACCGATGCATGGGAAAAGCTCGTGCTCGATGTCGCCGCGAGCAAGATAGATCGAGACGCGACCACGCGGCGCCTGCGCAAACTGATCAAACCACTGGGCAAGCGCTGACCCTTCTCCTTTTAGCCTTCCGCGCTAAAACCCGGTCCTCCACTTCGTCAGTCGTCATTCGAAATTACCTTTCGTTCCTTGACCTTTTACGTTTTTTGCTCTTTTATCGCGGGTCGCCGAACTCCCCGCCCCCAACGTGATCGATCAAGAAACATTCGAAAACCTTTTGCCGGTTGCGTATCAGTGGGCCAAAGCCCAGGAAGAATTCGTTCTCGCCCACGGCACGCCTCTACGTCCGCAGCAGATGGCGGATGCGCGCCGGGCCGGTGTCCGGGACTGTGAGCGCGTCAGAATCCTTGTCGTCGATCGCATTCCGCTGCCTGAAAGCGGTGACCTGGCCGAGGCGGCTCGGCGCACTCATATCATCGCCGGGGACACCCGCTGCGTCGGTTTCGGCCACGCGATCATGGTTCGCGCCGAAGCGTGGGGCGATCGCGAATTGCTCGTGCACAATCTCGTGCACGTCGCCCAGTGCGAACGAAGTGGCGGCCTTGAGCAGTGGATTCGACATTATCTCATGGATCGGCAAGCTTCCGCCAGCTTCACTGTCGGCGTTCTCGAAGAGGAAGCGCGCCGCGTCGCCCGCGAGATCTGCGCCGCCGACGAGACTCCGAAGACATAGGCAGCCTTCTCCAGTTCAATCCGCCACCGAACGAGCCGTTTCGCGAAAGGCGCCGCCTGCTTTCGTTCTCAATCTCTCATACTTAAATGCGCGTTGGCACACGCATTCACGTGAGCAGCGCCGATTATCCACGAGACTGACATAAAATATGACTACACCCGCTTTTCCCTCGCCGAACTCCTGGCCTCTTTTCTTTTCCATTGGACGTTGGGCGTTGAACAGCCTGCCCGCCGTAGCATTGCGGAGGAGGGTTGGGCGTTGGACCTTCCTTTCTGCCTTGCTGACCCTGGCCGTTCTCGGTAGCGGCTTGCCCGCTTTCGCTGAGCAGCCGGCACCCGCTTTCAGCCAAATCGTCGTGTTTGGCGATAGCCTCTCCGACACGGGAAACGTGCGCGACCGCACGAACGGAAGAAGCGGCGGCCTGGTCGATTATCCCAGCGGCACTTTCAATTTTAGCGACGGCCGATTCACCAACAGCAGCGATACCGATCCAGGGTCGGCCACTTACGTTGGCGTATGGCATGAGCAGCTCGCGAACACCTTTTTGGGTATCCCGGCGGCGACTTACAGCCTCGGTGGCGGGTCCAACTTTGCCTTCGGCGGTGCGACCACGAAAAACGGTACGCACGAGGAAGTGGCCATCTCCCCTCCTTTTTTCGGCGACGTGACCATCACGATCGATGACATGGGCAAACAGATGGACGATTACCTCGCCGCCCACCCCATCGACCCAAATGCGCTCTACGTGGTCTGGGGCGGCGGTAACGATCTTTTCGATGACGACAGCGGGGCGAATGTGAGTGCGACCGCGGACCGCGCGAGCGCCTTGATGAGCCGCCTCGCGATTGCCGGCGCCCAATACATCATGGTGCCGAACGTGCCGCCACTCGGCGATATCCCACAATACTCAAACAACTCCGCGAAGATTGTCTCGCTGAACGCCGCCTCCGCAAGTTACCGCGGCCAGCTCAACACGGCCCTTACCACAAGCCTGAACGCCCTCGCCGCCCAGGGCATTATGCCCACGGTTTATCGCGTCGATGCCTGGACGAACACGGTCCGCGTCATGACCTACCCCGACAGGTATGGGTTCACCGACGTCCGCAATTCGTCCCAGGGTAACTCTGGCGTGAACCCCGATGACTTCCTGTTCTGGGACGATAAGCACCCCACGACCGCCGGCCATTATTGGACCGCAAAAGGCGCTAACGATACGCTGACGATCCCGTTCACTCCGCCGGCCAAGGCGCTCAACATCGCGACGCGAGTCTTCGTCGCGACCGGCGAGCGAGTTCCCATCGCCGGCTTCATCATCGCAGGCGATCTCCCGAAAAGGGTTCTTATTCGCGGCATCGGTCCATCGCTGGCGGCGAGCGGCGTCCCGAACCCGCTGGCGGATCCGACTCTGACGTTGTTCGACTCGGCGGGAAAAGGGCTGCGAAGCAATGATAACTGGAGAGACTCGCAGCAGGCTGAAATCATGGCCACCGGCATTCCTCCGCAAAACGACTTGGAATCCGCGATCGTGGTCAACCTCAGCCCGGGACCTTACACAGCTGTCATGACCGGCCAGGGCGGCACGACTGGCAACGGCCTTGTCGAAGTTTACGATCTCGAGCCCGACATCGACTCAACGCTGTCGAACCTGAGTACCCGCGGCTTCGTCGGCGCCGGCGACGACGTCATGATAGCCGGCCTCATCATCGGGAACGGCGACCTCCCCATCGTGGTGGTCCGTGCCATTGGACCAACGTTGGCCAGCTCCGGCATTGTCGAGCCTCTGCTCAATCCCACCATCGCGCTGCACGATGGGAACGGCGCCATCATCGGCTTTAACGACGACTGGAAAGACGGCCAGATTCAGCCGCTGTTTGCGACGCAACTAAACCCAACCAACGACCGCGAATCAGCGATCGTCGGCTTCCTCGCGCCCGGGAATTACACCGCGGTCGTCCGCGGTGCGAACGACACGACGGGCGTAGCCTTGGTCGAAGCCTACCGGGTTCCGTAGCCCTCTTTCTAATTAGGCATTAAGCGTTAGGCGCTAGGCGCTAGGCGTTAGCTCCGCCTTTCCTACTCACTCAATCCCCCGTTCGCTAAATGGTTAACACAATTTTCCCAAACGCTCCCGCCTCCATCACCATTCGATGCGCCTGCGGCGCCTCCACCAATGGCAGTTCCCGGCCGATCACCGGGCGCAACATTCCGTTTTCCAAGCCGGCGACGAGCGCCGCGTGAATGCTCGCCATCTCCGCCTGTGGCGTGTTCGGCAACACCATCCCGCGAATATCGGCGTCACGCGACATCGTATCCCGCGCATCAATTTCCACCCGGCCCCGGTTCCCAATGACAACGACCCGGCCTCGCGCCGCCAGGATAGTGAGATCGTTTCCCAGATTCACGTTCGCGAGCATTTCCAAAACCACGTCAACGCCCCGCCCCGACGTTGCCTCCATGATCTTCGCCAGATAATCCGGCGCGCGATGGTCGAAGACGTCGTGCGCGCCCTGTTCGCGCACCAGCTCGCGCCCGCGCTCGGTCCCCGCGGTGCCAAGCACGCGCAAGTCGCCCGCGCGCGCGAGCTGCACCGCCGCCGTTCCGACCCCGCCGCTGGCGCCATGAATGAGAACCGTTTCGCCGGGCTTCGCCTGCGCCCGCTGAAACAACCCTCGATACGCCGTCGCGAACGGCGTTCCCATCGCCGCGCCTTGCGCGAATGAGACATTCGCCGGCAAGGGATGGACCTGCGTCGCGTTGCAGAGCGCATACTCCGCATACGTCCCGCTGATCGACCCCGCGGTGTAAACGCGATCGCCCGGCCGCAACGTTACATCTGCACCCACTTGCTCGATCACGCCCGCGCCGTCATTCCCGGGCGTGAAAGGCAGCGCCGGCTTTCTCGGATACGTGCCCGCACGGATGTAGGTCTCGACCGGATTAATGCCAACGGCGTGCATCCGGACCAGCACCTGTCCCGCTTCCGGCCCCGGCGGCGGCGTCTCCACCAACTTCATCACCTCCGGCCCACCAAACTCTTCCACGCGGATCGCTTTCATATAGTTTCTTTTTTCTTCTGTGCGGACTTCTACTTCGTCATTCGCCATTCGTCACCTATTCGCGAGAAGCTTTCGGAGTTCGTCTGCCGCGCCGGCTCCCGCCGTAGCTTTAGCGAAGATGGAAGCCTCGGCGAAAGCGGGCCTGCCGCGCCGTAGCCTCGGCGAAGGCGGGTTGCGCCCAACTCCAAACATCACGACCATCTGGAACATGATTTCCCTGCGCTACGTTGCGAATTTGGTCCTCGCTCTCGCATTCGTTTGCGGCGGCCAGTCCGTTTTTGCCCAGCAGCAGCCGCCCCAATTTAGCCAAATCATTGTCTTCGGCGACAGCTTCTCCGACACAGGGAACGTTCGCCACCGCACCAACCTGGCGAGCGGCGGCGCGGTCGACTATCCGAGTCCCGCTCATAATTACAGCGATGGCCGATTCACAAACAGCACGGAGACCGATCCCGCGTCGACCGCCTACGCCGGCGTTTGGCACGAACAGCTCGCGCAAACTTTTCTTAGCCTTCCGGCCGCGAGTTTCAGCCTCGGCGGCGGAACAGACTTTGCCTTCGGTGGCGCGACCACGAAAGAGGGAACATCGGAAGTGACTGTCATCACCGCTCCTCCTTTCGGCGACGTAATCATCACGATCGACCACATGGGAAAGCAGATGGACGATTACCTCGCCGCCCACGCGGTTGACCCGAACGCCCTCTACATCGTTTGGGGCGGAGTAAACGATCTTCTCGCCGATGATAGCGCGGCGAGCGTCGCTGCGACCGCGGCTCGCGCGGCGGCGTTGGCCGGTCGCCTCGCGAATGCCGGGGCGCAATATATCATGGTGCCAAACCTGCCGCCGCTCGGCGCCGCCCCCGCGTTCTCGAGCGTTCCGGCCAGGATCCAGGCGTTGAATGCAGCCTGCGCGCATTACCGGGCCGAGCTCAACGCGGATTTGACGTCGATCCTGAGCCACCTCGCGCCACAAGGCATCACCCCTACGCTTTATCGAGTCGACGTTTGGACGAACACGATCCGCCTCTTGAGCAACCCCGGACTTTACCGCTTCACCGACGTCAGCAGTTCCGCCCAAGGGAACTCCAGCGCGAACCCCGATCACTTCCTGTTCTGGGATGGGCTGCACTACACCACGGCCGGGCATTATTGGACAGCAAGAGCCGCCCATGACACGATCACGCTCCCGCCCGCACCCTTATCCAAGGCCCTCAACATCGCGACCCGCGTCTTCGTCGATACTGGCGAGCGGGTGCCCATCGCCGGCTTCATCGTCGCGGGCGACCTCGCGAAAAAGGTCCTCATTCGCGGCATTGGCCCGTCCCTCGCGGCGAGTGGCGTCCCGAATCCGCTGGCCGATCCGGCGCTGACGGTGTTCGACGCGGCCGGAACGCCGCTGCGGTCGAATGATAACTGGATGGACTCGCAGCGGGATGAAATCATGGCCACCGGCCTTCCTCCTCAAGGCGATTTGGAGTCCGCGATCGTTATCACTCTCCC